>JAIXTR010000086.1 GCA_027483845.1 Caulobacteraceae bacterium
ACCCGATATCGCGTGCCACGCGGCGCTGCGCAAGGCGGCAGGGCGGCGGCATAAGCGCCGCCGCCCCATCGCGAGCCGTCAGACGAACAGGAAGTCACCCGCATTGAGGCTGGCGACGCTGACCCCCGTGAGGGTGATCGTGTTGCTGGCGTCGAGGGTGATCACCGTGTCCAGGCCCACCTGCGCGGCGTGCGACTGCACGGCGGCGAAGTTGGCGAACTGGGCGGCGTCCAGCTGAATGACGTCGTTGGCTTCGAAGTCGGTGACCACGTCCTTGCCCAAGACGCCGCTGAAGATGAAACGGTCGGCGCCGACCCCGCCCGTGAGCGTGTCGTTGCCCAGGCCGCCGTTCAGGGTGTCGGCCCCGGCCGCGCCCACCAGCTTGTCGGCCCCGCCGACGCCGTTGAGGACATCCTCCATCGCCGTGCCCGTCATGGTGTCGGCGTTGGCCGTGCCCGTGCGGGTCGGCGCGTCGGCCACCCCGCGAACCGTGACAGACACCGTGCCGGTGCTGATCGCCCCATGGCTGTCCTGGACGCGGTAGGTGATCGTATCGACCGCCGTCTGGGGCTGCTTCAGGGCGTCGATGGCGTCGCTGTTGGCCGTGTAGACCACCTTGCCGCCCACGATGCTGACCTGACCGCCCAAAGCGCCGCCAGTGACGCCGACCAGGGTCTTGGTGTCGCCCACGTTACGATCGGTGTCGTTGGCCAGGACGTCGATGGTGACGCTCTGATTCTCGTTCACTGCGGCCACATCGGCCACAGCCGTCGGGTCGAAGTTGATGAAGAAGCGCGCCACGGAGCCGTCGTGGTCCGAGGTCTGATTGACCGCGGCCTGGTTGCTGTTGATGTGGACGATGTCGAACTGGGCGCCGGCGTAAAGTTCGGGCGAGGCCAGCATGTGGTCGATCTGCTGGTTGTTGCCGTCGAAATTGTAGGAGTAGCGCTCGTTGACCGGCAGGAGGTTGGTGAGGTTGGTGAGCGCCCCGCCGCTTTCGAGCTGCGTCAGCGACGTCTCGAACTGGAAGGCGTTGAAGTCGCCCATCACCACGACGCGCGCGTCCGGGTCGCCCGCGACCAGGGATTCGACGTAGGTCTTGATGAACGAGGTCTGCTCGATCCGACGGGCGTCGCCAGCGTTCTCGGCCGGCTGCTGCTGGCCGAACAGGCCCTGGCTGCCGAGGCGCGAGGTGTTGTGGACGTCGATCAGCGTGACCGTTTCGCCCTCGAACGAGAACACGCCCACCAGCGGTTTGCGGCTGTTGGCGTAGGCGTCGCCGTTGGCCGGCGTGGTGTCGGTGATCTGGCTGACCGAGACGAAGTCCACGCGTTCGGGGTTGTAGAGATAGCCCTGGCGGATGTTGCCGTTGCTCTCGCCGCCGCTGACGTTGTTGGCGGTCGGCGCGACCTCGACATAGACGTAGGTCGGGCCGCCGGCGGCCTTGATCGCGGCGATCAGCTTGTCGGCCGTCGGATGGCCGGAGTAGTTCGTGCCGTTCCCGGCTCCGTCGGCGTCCTGCACCTCTTCCAGGCCCACGATGTCCGGCGCGCCCAGGTTGGTGACGATGTTCGCCGCGAGCGCGTCGAACTTGGCCTGCGAGTCGGTCGGGTCCAGGTTCTCCACGTTGAGCGCGCCCACCGTGAGGTGTTCGGCGTCGCCGGTCAGCGTGGTGGTTTCCTTGGGCAGGACGATCGGGCCGCTGCCGGTCGAGCCGATGGCGGTGGGGATCAGTTCGTAGTCCCCGCCGAAGTAGGTGAAGATGCCGGTGATGTCGCCCAGGTGGTCGCCGGTGGCGGCGTTGGGCTGGACGCCTGCGGGCGATACGCCGGAGTCGAAGAACACCTGGATGCGTTCGGGATTGAAGTCGCCCGCGCTGATGGTGATGCCGCCCGCCGCGTTCATGCCCGTGGCGTTGGCGCCCAGGTCGCTGACGACCCACGTCGCGTTGCCGATGGTCGGGCCGGTCGCCTGAGCGTTGGAGACCGTGACGCGCATGCCTTCCAGCGTCTCGTAGAAATCGAGGGCGTCGGTGGTCGGGTCGTAGGTGGTGTTGCCGTCGTTATCGATCACCTCGGTCGGCGGCAGGCGCCCGCCGGTCCCGAGCACAGTCGCCGCGGGCAGCGTCGTCAGCGCGCCACCGTTCAGCACCGTGACGACAGGCGAGTCGATCTCGGTGATCGTCAGATTGTTCGTATCGCTGCCCACGAACTCGTTGACGTCGCCCTCGACCCGCACCGTCTGGCCGACGGTGACGGTGGGGACCGCGCCGGTGAAGACGAAGATGGCGTCCGAGGTGGCGCTGTTGCCGTCGCCGGTGGGATCCTGGATCCAGAACCCGCGCGCGCCGGTGGTGTCGATGGCGGTGACCACGCCCTCGGTGAACACGTGGGCGCCGTTGAACGGCGACGTGTGACCCGCGCCCTGGATCTCGTAGATCTTCAGCAGCGAGACATCGTCGTTGACGATCGTGCCGACGCCGACGCCAGAGCCCTGGATCGTCGCCGACCCGATGGTGGCGGACACGTTCGACAGCGTGACGTTGAAGAATTCGGTCGGCTCGACCGTGGTGTCCCCAAGAACGCTCACCGTCACGGTTTGGGTGTTAGGTCCGCCGGCCGTGAAGTGGACCGTCCCCGACGTGGCGATGTAGTCGCTGCCAGCGGTCGCCGTGCCGTTCGAGGTCGCGTAATCGACGGTGAAGTCGCTGCTGGTGTCGCCGCCGCGGGTGACCTCGAAGGTCATCAATGTCGTGCCGGCATTGCTCTCGCCGATGGACACGTTGCCGATCGCGACCGTCGAGCCCAATTGCGGCTGGCTGCTGACGACGATGTTGTCCAGGCCGATCCATTCGTCGTTGCCGGCGGCGTTGGTGGTCATCAGACGGATCTGCACCTGGCCCTGGCCGTTGGCCGCGGCGGGCAGATCGACGGACACGTGGGTGACCAGAGTGGCCAGCGACGGACCCGTCGTGGCGTCGGCGATGTAGCCGTTCGGAACGTTGGTCCACGCACCGGATTCCCCGATGCGGTACTGGACGTTGAACGACTGTGCGGCGTTGTCGACCGAAGCGTCGAGATCGCGGACGTCCAGCTCGAGGTGGATGTCCTTACGGTTGGACGCGTCGAGATACAGCACGATGTAGGGGGCGTCGGCCGTCCCCGAACCGTTCAGGGCGATCGTCGGGTTGGCGAGCTGAAACTCCGCGACGCCGCCCGTGGAGAGCGTGTTCGGGTTCGTCTGATTGGCGATGACGTCGATCGTGACCGTACCGTCGCCCGTCAGGGTCCGAGGGTCGACGCCGGTGGCGCTGGTGACGTCGTCTCCGCGGTAGCCAACGATGCTTGGCACCCCGGCCCAGCTGTCGTCCGTGGTGATCAGGCTAGTGTTGGTCCAATCCTGCGAAAAATTGCCGGTCGCCAGGCTGAAGTACGCGTTGCTCATCGAAGCCCCCAAGAACCCACTCACGGCCCCTCCCCAGAGGCCGGTCGACCATCCCACATTGGTTAACGGAGGTTCGCAAGCGCCAGCTTCGATTCACCCACACGCTGTGTGGTTTTCGAGCGTCGGCGCCCGCGCGACGTCTCGCGCTGCCCGGGATATCGGCGATGGGGTACACGTCGCCCGTGACAGGGCTGCGACGCTCTGTTCAATCTGGCCGCGAAGGCGCAAACGCGCCGGCCGTCACGACCCGGGGACCCTTCTCGATGCGATATCTTGTGATGGCTGCGGCCCTGACCACGGCCTTGGCCAGCCCGGCGGCGGCCGCGCCGAAGATGGTGGCGAAGGATGTTCGCGTCTGGACCGCCGCCGAGACGGCTCGCCCCGACCAGCTTCGGCTGCTGGAGCAGGTGGTCAATATCGACTCCGGCACCGGCGACGTGGACGGCGGCCGCAAGGTCGCCGCCCTGCTGATCCCGCGCCTGGAGGCCCTGGGCATGAGCGTCGAGACGGTCGCCGCCGAGGCGCCCAACCTGCCGGAGAATATCGTCGGGCGGCTGAGCGGGTCGGGCAAGGGCCGGATCCTGATGATCGCCCACCTGGACACGGTGTTCGAACCGGGCACGGCGGCCAAGCGCCCCTACCAGATGACGGACGATCGCCTGACCGGCCCCGGCGTGGGCGACGAGAAGGGCGGCGTGGTCCAGGGAATCTATGCGCTACAGATCCTCAAGGACCTGGGCTTCAGGGACTTCGCCCAGATCACCTTCCTGATCGAGACGTCGGAGGAGCGCGGCTCACCCGGCACGCGCAAGCTGATCGACAAGCCGCTCAAGGTCGCCGACGTCGAGCTGGACCTGGAGCCGGGGGATCCGCCGGACGTGCTGACCGTCTGGCGCAAGGGCTCCAACAGCTTCTACGTCGACGTGAAAGGCCGCCCCGCCCACGCGGGCATCGCGCCGCAGGATGGTCGCAACGCCGCCTGGGAGCTGATCACCAGCTGGAGACGCTGAAGCAGTTCCCGACCAGCGGTGAGGGCCTGACCGTCAACCTGACCCTGATGAGCGCCGGGGCCCGCTACAACATCATCCCCGAGGATGCGTCGGCGGCGATCAATGTCCGGGTGCGCGACAAGGCCGACGTCGAGAAGGTCGCCGCCGCCCTGGAGACCAGCGCCAAGACCACGACGATTCCCGACACCAAGGTGACCATCCGCCGGGAAGCCTCCTTCCCGCCCCTGCCCAACAACGCCGCGACCGACGCCCTCGCCGATCGCGCGGCGGCCATCTACGCCGGCCTCGGGCTGACGATCGGACGGGGCGGCAATGGCGGGGCCTCGGAGTCGGCCCTGGCGCATGAAGCCGGCGTCCCGGCGCTGGACGGCCTGGGACCGGTCGGCGGCAAGTTCCACTCCGAAGAGGAGTACGTGGACCTGAAGAGCGTGACGCCGCGCCTCTATCTGTTCACCAAGCTGCTGATGGAGCTGGGTCGCAACCCGCCGGCGCGCATCAAATAGCTAGGCGGCGATGCTGGCGATCCAGTTGCGCAGCACGCCCAACACCTGCTCGCCCGGCGCATAGCCCCGCGTGACGACGCCGTAGACGCCCTCGGCGTTCGGCCCGCCCACCAGGGTCGGAAACCCCGTGACGCCGGCGTTCTGGGACATGGCGTAGTCGCGCCAGGTTTCCTGCTTGGCCTCTTCGGAGCCCCAGGCCTCGAGAAACGCCGCGCGCTCCAGCCCGAACTCTTCCGCCAGATCGGCCAGGACCGCGCCGGAGGTGACATCGCGGTTCTCGGCGTAAAAGGCCCTTTGCGCCGCCGCGAGGTAGCGGGCGGCGACATCCTCACCTGCGCGCCGCACGACAACGACAGCCCGGGCCGCGGGATCGGTGTCGTAGATGAAGCCCTCGCGGTCCAACACGGCGGGATCGAACGGCAGGCCCGAGGCCTCATGCACGTGGACCCAGTGGCCCGCGACGCTGGCCTTGGCCTCAGCGGTCATCGGTGTGTCCGTGCCGGGCCTGAGCCCGCCCATCACCACGCGCACCGGCAGCGCGTCGCCATAGGCGCGGCGGATCTGGTCGAGCACAGGGGAAAAGCCGTAGCACCATGAGCACATGGGATCGGCGAAATAGATCAGATGTGGCCCGTTCATCCCGGCCTCCTCGTAGGCGAAGAATGACAGGCAATTTGGCGGGGGTCACGACCCTGTCGCAGACCCGCGGAACCTTCACCGTCGCCATACGCTGACGCTTGAAGGAGAGGACCATGGTGCAGTACGCGGTGACGCTGAAGGACGGCGACTGGACCGTGTTCAGCGAAGGCCAGCCCGTCGCGGCCGGACTGTCGCGGTCCGCCGCCGTGCAGATGGCCAAGGACCTGGCGTTCGAGGCCGAAGCCCGCGGCGAGGCCGTCGAGCTGTTGATCCAGGGCTACTACGGCGAGGTGAGCCGGCGACTGACCGGCTCGGCCGACCTCTAGCCGCGGCGCATCTGCGACTTCTGCTCGCGTTTGGCGCGGGCTTCGGCCTTGGCGGCCGCCTTGCGGGCCTTGCGATCGTCGCGCTTGAGCTGGAGCATCAGCTCCTCGTCGTTTTCCATCGCGATGCGCGCTTCTTCCTCGGCCTTCTCCTTGGCGAGGCGGGCGGCTTCCTTTTCGGCGGCGCGCTTGGCGCGCACTTCCTCGAGTTCGCGGTGCTTCTTCTGCTCGCGGGTCTCGAAGACTTCGGCTTGGACGGTGGGTTTCGGCTTGAACTTCGCCAGAAGGGCTTTCCGAGCCTCGGCCTGGTGGGCGAGGCGATCGGAGAAACCAGGCATAACCTTGTTTTCTCGCATGGTCACTTATGGCAGTTGGAAAGGGGTGGTCCGCGGGGATAACCCCGCGGAGCCGGACGCGTTGCGTCGGATCAGCCGACGATGTCGGCGTCGGTGAAGAACTGGGCGATTTCCATCGCGGCGTTTTCAGCGCTGTCCGAACCGTGGACCGAATTTTCGCCGACGTTGACGGCGTAGAGCTTGCGGATGGTGCCTTCGGCCGCCTGCTCGGGGTTGGTGGCGCCCATCACTTCGCGATAGCGGGCGACGGCGTTCTCGCCTTCGAGCACCTGCACCACGACCGGAGCCGAGGTCATGAACTCGACCAGTTCGCCGTAGAACGGACGCTCGGCGTGGACTTCGTAGAACTTCTTGGCTTGGGCGTCGGTCATCTTGATCCGGCGCTGGGCCACGATCCGCAGTCCGGCGTCCTCGATCACCGCATTGACCTTGCCGGTCAGGTTCCGACGCGTGGCGTCCGGCTTGATGATCGAGAAGGTGCGTTCGGTCATGGGCTCCGCTGGGCTCTTGTAAAAAGGGGGGTTGCGCGAAACGGCTTCGCGCGGTGGCGGGGTCTATATCGTCATCCCGCACTGCGAAGCAACCCGCCCTGCGCGCATGACGCAGGTCATTTCGTCTGGTAGAGGCCCGCCCACTCATGCTCCAGATCAATGACCTTGTCCTCGACGCGTGGGGACGCCGCTTCTTCGACCACGCCACGGTGACCTTGCCCAAGGACGCCAAGGTCGGCCTCGTGGGCCGCAACGGCGTGGGAAAATCCACGTTGTTCAAGGTGATCCTGGGCCATCTGACCCCCGGCGGCGGCGAGATTGGTGTTCCCCGGGCGGCGCGGATCGGTTCGGTGGATCAGGAGCACCCCGCGACGCCGGTGACGCTGCTGGACACCGTGCTGGAAGCCGACGTTGAGCGACACGACCTGCTACAGCGTCTCGAGACGGCCGATCCCGAGGACATGGGTGATATCTATACCCGTCTCATCGAGATCGACGCCGATCGCGCGCCGTCCCGCGCGGCGGAAATCCTGGCGGGCCTCGGGTTCAGCCAGGCCGATCTGCAGCGACCGATGGCCGAGTTCTCCGGCGGGTGGCGGATGCGCGTGGCCCTGGCGGCCAGCCTGTTCGCCGAACCGGACTTGCTGCTGCTGGACGAGCCGACCAACTATCTCGACCTGGAGGGCGCGCTCTGGCTCGAGGCGCGGCTCAAGAAATACCCGAACACGGCCATCGTCATCAGCCACGACCGCGAACTGCTGAACAATTCGGTCGACCACATCCTGCATCTGAAGGACGGCAAGCTCGACCTCTATCCGGGCGGATACGACAACTTCGAGCGCCAGCTTTCGGAGAAGCTGCGCCTGCAGGAGGCCAACCGCGCCAAGGTCGAGGCGCGCCGCGAGCACCTGCAGGCCTTCGTCGATCGCTTCCGCGCCAAGGCGTCGAAGGCGACCCAGGCCCAGTCGCGCCTGAAGATGATCGCCAAGTTGCCGCCGGTCTCCTACGTGATCGAAGACCGCGTCGTGCCGTTCTCCCTGCCCTCGCCCGAGCGGCCGCTGGCGCCGCCGCTTCTGCGTGTGGAGGGGGCGAACGTGGGCTACGGCGGGGCGCCGATCCTGCGTCGGCTGGACCTGCGCCTCGATATCGATGACCGCATCGGGCTTCTGGGGGTCAACGGGGCGGGGAAATCCACCTTCGCCAAGCTGGTCGCCGGCGCGCTGGAGGTCGAGAGCGGCAAACTGCACCGCAGCCCGCGCCTCAAGGTCGGTTGGTTCCACCAGCATCAGATCGAGGCGATGGACCCCACGGACACGCCGCTCGACATAATCCGCCGCGCCCTGCCCGAGAGCACCGAGGCCGCGCGGCGGTCGCGGCTGGCGCAATTCGGCATCAGCTTCGAGAAGTCGGACACCACCGTCGCCAACCTGTCGGGCGGCGAGCGTGCGCGGCTTCTCCTCAATCTCGTGGCGATGGAGGCCCCTCACCTCCTGATCCTGGACGAACCGACAAACCACCTGGACATCGAAAGCCGTCGCGCCCTGCTGGACGCGCTGAACGACTACGAGGGGGCGGTCATCCTCATCACCCACGACCGGTCGCTGATGGAGCTGGTGGCGGACCGCCTGTGGCTGGCCGCGGATGGCGGGATCGAGCCGTTCGACGGGGACATGGAGGACTATGCGGCCTTCGTGCTGGAGAAGGCCCGGGTGGCGTCACGCGCGCCGACGCAAGTGAAGGCCGAGACGGTCGCCGCACCTCCGCCCCCGCCGGCAGCGCCGAAGACGAAGGTCCCGACCGGCACCGCCCGCCGTCGCGCTGAAAGCGCGGAGGCGGCGCTGGCCAAGGCCAATGAACTGGTGGCTGTGATCGACCGGACCCTGACGGATCCGGCGACCTTTGCGGCGGGTCCCGCGAAGGCCGCTGAGCTCGCGCGCAAACGACAGGCGGCGCAGACCGCCCTCGAAGCCGCGGAGCAGGAGTGGATCGTGGCTCAGGAAGCCTACGAGGCGCTCCTCAAGTAATGTGCTTGGGGCTTATGGGGTCGGAGCTGGGGAAGGTTTCCTCGAGCGCCTCGTCCAGCAGGGCCTCCTGGCGATCCTCCGACTCGGATTCCCGTTCCGCGAGGTGGTCGTGCTTCTCGTCCTCGGCGCACGGCTCGGCCGGGCGTGACGAAGGGGCGTCCGTGTCGCGATGGTCGTCGATGGTCTTGCGCGGATCGGTGGCGAGATCGGCCGCGGCCTGGCTCGAACCCGTGTTGGGCGTGCGTTGGTCTTGGTTCTCGTTGGCGGGCATTTTTGCGTCCTCGATGTTCCCTGAAAGAACGTCCCGGGCGCCGTTCAGTTGCCTTTGCCTTAAGGGTTCAGGTGCGCTTCGGGCCGCCCAGAAGGATCTGGCCCTCGGTCCGCAGGCGGCCCTTCACCTTGTTGGCGATCATGGCGAAGATGCCCGGCAGATGGACCTCCAGGCGGGCCTCGTGGTCCATGATGTCGATGGTCCCGGACACGGTCTGGCCGATGGCCTGCAGCGAAAAGCGCAGGACGTCGCCGTCCCACGCCTGCTTGATCTCGCCCACGGCGCCGATCTGCGCGGTCAGCTGGCCCAGGCCGTCGTTGATGCGCCGACGGGCCTCCGCCTTGCCGAGTTCGTGGGGGATGGAGACGACGACGGGCTTACTCATATGGCATCAACGGCAAAGGCCCCGGTGGAGGTTCCCGCCGGAGCCTAACCCGCCTTTCGACGGACGTCGCTAGAGGAACGTCCAGCGGCCGCGGTCGCGGGGCTTGAGGTTGTTCTGCACGTTCCGGACGCCGTCGATATCGGCGATGTCCTCGATGCGTCGCTTGTCGGCCTTGTGGCGCACCACGCCGTTCAGGATCACCTCGCCGTCAACCACCTCGACCTGCACGTCGCGCAGATCCAGCCGGCGCTCGGCGTCCAGGCGCTCCATGACCACCGCCCAGAGAACCCGGTCGCTGGGCCCGTCGCGCCGCGCGCGGAGGTCCCTGGCGTCGCGCGGGGCCATCGGCGGCGGCTCGTCGGCGCGGTAGCCGGCCCGCGTGCGCGGGTCATAGCCGTACATGTCGGAGTAGTCCGCCTGACCGAAGTCGTCCCGGTCGCGATCGCGCAGGCGCCGCAACCGGTCGGCCTCAAGGTCGCGCATGTCATCCCGCCGCATGGGTCTGCTCCCTATAAATACGTCTTGAACCTGCGAGAAAAAGGCGTCGCCTTACGCTTCGGTTCCGCCTACCGACGCGACGCCTGTGTTCGACTTGGGAAAGCTAAGCGCCTTGCAAGCCCGCGATACCGACGCCCGGCCGACGCACGCCCCGGACGACGTCGAAGACGAACTGGCGGCCGCCCTGCCGCAGACCCAGGGCGCGCGCTTCTTCCCGATGCTGCGGGGGCTGGCCTGGCGGCTGCTGGCGCTGGGGCTGCTGACGGCGGCCGGCGTCATGCTCTGGCGCGCGTTTCACGATCTGAGCCCACAGGAGGTCGCCGATGCGGCCCGCGCCTGGGGTTGGGATTCCATCGCGCTCGCCGTGGTCTTCTCGGCCACGAGCTTCCTGCTGATGGGCGTTCTCGAATGGATGGGCCTGCGCTGGGCGGGCGCACGCATCCCGATCCCGTCTGCGCTGGCGGGCTCGTTCATCGCCAGTTCCCTCGCCCACAGCCTCGGCGCAAACCTGCTGGTGTCGGGGGCGGTGCGCGCACGCTTCTACGCAAAGTACGGCATCAACTTCCGACAGGTGGCGGCCACCACCCTGTTCCACGGGTTCTCCTTCACCATCGGGCTGTCGACCCTGGCGGGCTTTGCCCTGGTGCTGGCGGGCAGCCAGGATGTCGCCGCGGCGAGCCGCATCGCCAACCCCGTCGCCGACGGCCTGGGAGCCGCCCTGCTGGTGGCCGTCGGCGGCTATGTGATGCTGTGCGCCACGCTTAGGCGGCCGTTGCGGGGGTTCGGCCACAGCATACGACTCCCGTCCGTTCGGACGGCGCTGGCCCAGATGTCGATCGGCGCGGTGGACAATGCGGTGGCGGCGGCGATCCTCTGGGTCCTGCTGCCCGCCGGGTCGGTCGGCTACTTCACCTTCGTGGCCGCCTATGCGCCGTCCCTGGTGCTGGGACTGGTCAGTCACGTCCCCGGCGGGGTCGGCGTCTTCGAGGGTTCGCTGTCGACCTTGCTGAAGGGCCTGGAGCCGGCGGGCCTGGCGGCGGCGCTCCTGGGGTACCGCCTCGTGTTTTTCGTCCTGCCGCTGCTGCTCGGGACCTGCGCCCTGGGGATCGACACCCTTCACCAACGCGCCGCGAAAAAATTCTGAAAAAAATTCTACCGAGGGGTGCATCCGCTGCATCCATGACGCTCAAGCCTGCGTATCTCCCACGTCCGTGCATCCCACCATTTGGCGGACAAATCGCGGCGGCGGCCCTGTTCCCCGACAACCGTCGCCGTACGCCCCGGCCCCCGCCTCCCGTCGCGGGGCCGGGGCGACCCTAAACGGGTCGTTCCCAGCACAGCCGTAGAGGGTTAGGACAACGGCCATGAGCCGACCCCTCGCCGTCTTCGCGTATGACTTCGATGGCACTCTCGCGCCCGGGAACATGCAGGAACATGCGTTCATCCCCGACGAACTGGGCATGAAGCACGAGGACTTCTGGGCCGAGGTCCAGGCCCTGGCCAAGGCGCAGCGGGGCGACGGGATCCTCTGCTACATGCACCTGATGCTGGCGAAGGCCCGCGAGAAGGGCCTTGAACTCAGCCTCGACAGCTGGCGCCGCCGCGGCGAGACCCTGAAGCTGTTTCCGGGCGTCGAGGACTGGTTCCCCCGCCAGAACGCCCGCGCCCAGGCCCTGGGCCTCGACCTTCGGCACGTCATCATCTCATCTGGCAACCGAGAGTTGATCGAAGGCTCGCCGATCGCCCGCTGGTTCGAGCGGATCTACGCCTCGGCCTTCATCTTCGACGCGCGCAACGACGCCGTCGGTGTGGCGCTCGGCATCAACTACACCTCCAAGACCCAATTCCTGTTCCGCATCAACAAGTGGACGCTGGAGGAATGGGATGCGGACGCCATCAACAAGGTCCAGGCCCAGGACGACCGGCCGGTCCCCTTCGACCGCATCGTCTTCTTCGGCGACGGCGCCACGGACATTCCGACCATGCGCGTGGTGACCGACCAGGGCGGCCACGCCATCGCCGTCTATGACGCGCAGGACGAGGGCCGAAAGGCCGCGGCGCGCAGCCTGCTGAACGACGGCCGTGCGCAGCTGGCCGGACCTGGCGACTATTCCGAGGACGGCCCGCTGGACCAGCTGGCCGCCGCGTTGCTGGATCGAATGGCGGCCGGCGTGCGCGCCCGGGACGCAGCCACCTGGCCCGGGTGAAATCATGATCACCGTGACGCCCGCGTTGCTCGAGCTGTTTCAGGCCCGGAACATCCACAGCCGGTTTGGCGGGGGCATGCGGTGGAGGGTCGGTGATACGCTGCAGGTCCGCACCGATGCGGAACTGGAGCCGTACGGCCACATCCTGCACGGTCGCGCGCTGCCCCGGCGGATGGGCGCCTTCAGCTACGCGCTCTGCGAGCTGCCGCCGCATGTGGCGGTGGGTCGCTACAACTCGATCGCCAGCGGCGTGGAGTTCATCGCCTCGGAACACCCGACCAACTGGGTGTCGACCTCACCCTTCTCGTACTCGCCGTACGGGCTTCAAGGCATCACGGACTATCTTCGGGCGCGGGGCGAGACCTCGTTCATCCTCCACCCCGCCGGCGCGTTCCAGGCGAAGCCCGTCGTGCTGGGGCATGATGTCTGGGTGGGCCAAGGCGCGATGTTCTCGGGCGGTGTGACGGTGGGCGACGGGGCGATCGTCGCGGCGCGCGCAATGGTCACTCAGGATGTGCCGCCCTACGCGATCGTTGGCGGCGTTCCGGCGCGGGTGATCCGCATGCGCTTTCCCGAAGCGCTGATCGCCCGGCTGCAGACGCTGGCGTGGTGGCGGTTCGGTCCGGAGGTGTTGCAGCCGCTGGACGTGCGAGACCCGAAGTCGTTCGCTGAGAAACTGGAAGCGCGCCTATCGTCGGCGGCGCCGCCGGAGCCGTTCACGCCCCTGCCCCTGACCTACGCCGAGATCGAAGCTGCGGCTCAGCGTTCGTCGTAGAGACGGCGCAGCACCGCCGGGGTCAGGCCCGGCAGATCCTCGGAGATCAGGCCCGGACCGTGCAGTTCGCCGGCCTCGGCGTGGATCCAGGCGCCGGCGCACGCCGCCTCGAAACTGTCCATGCCCTGGGCCATCAGGCCGCCGATGTAGCCCGCGAGCACATCGCCGGAGCCGGCCGTCGCTAGCCAGGGGGACCCGTTGATGTTGACAGCCGCCCGGCCATCCGGCGCCGCGATCACCGTGTCCGGCCCCTTGAGCAATACCACCGCCCCCGCCTTGGCCGCCGCCGCCCGCGCCGCCTCCACGCGCTGCGGCGCCGCCGTCAGCGATCCCGGGAACAAACGCTCGAACTCGCCCGGATGCGGGGTCAGGACATCGTCGCGGTCCAGGACCGAGAACAGCTGCTCGGGATCGTCCCGGAAGACGGTGATCGCGTCGGCGTCCAGCACGAGGGCCGCGCCGGTCCGGGCCAGGGCCAGGACATTCATCAGGGTCCGCACA
>JAIXTR010000068.1 GCA_027483845.1 Caulobacteraceae bacterium
CGCGCGGTCTTCCGCGTCGCCGTCGCGACTGAACTCATAACCTCATCCCCATACCGTCCCCGTATCTAGCGGACCCCAAAACGACAGATGTGACAAGTCTTTGTCACCCTCGCCGGCCGGTGGGCTGGACGCGCGCGGCTGGTTCCGCGTAAGGGCGGCCTATGAGCCCGCCTCACATCGCCGAGACTTCGGAGGTCATGCGCACCACCGGCTGGGCGGACTATGCGCTGCTCGACTCAGGCCGCGGGCGGAAGCTGGAGCGGTACGGCCCCTACACGGTGGTGCGTCCCGAGCCGCAGTGCCTGTGGACGCCCAGGCTGGACGCAGCCGTCTGGGACAACGCCGACGCGGTCTTCGATCCGTCCGACGAGGAAGACGCCGGCCGCTGGCGGTTCCAGGACCGCCCGGTGGAGACCTGGCCGCTGGCCTGGGGCGACGTGCGCTTCCATGGGCGGTTCACGGCCTTCCGGCATCTGGCGTTCTTTCCCGAACAGGCGGCCAACTGGGGTTGGCTCGACCAGCAGGTCCGCGCCGCCGCCAGCGGAGGCGAGACGCCACGGGTGCTGAACCTGTTTGGCTATACGGGCGTCGCCAGCCTGGTCATGGCGGCGGCGGGGGCGGCGGTGACGCACGTGGACGCCTCGAAGAAGGCGGTCGCCTGGGCCCGGGAGAACGCGGAGTTGTCGGGTCTTTCCGACCGGCCCATCCGCTGGATCGTCGAGGACGCCAAGAAGTACGTGGCGCGCGAGGTTCGGCGGGGCTCGACCTATGACGGCATCATCCTGGATCCGCCGAAGTACGGGCGCGGGCCTGACGGCCAGGTCTGGCGGCTGTTCGAGGACCTGCCGGAGCTGGCCGCGCAATGCGCGCAGCTGCTGTCGCCGGACGCGAAGTTCCTGGTGCTCAACGCCTATGCCGAACGGATCTCGGGCGCGGCCCTGGCCGGCCTGCTGGCGGAGACCCTGGACGGGCGCGGGGGCAAGATCGAGTGGGGCGAGCTGGCGCTGGAGGAAGAGCGCGGCGACCGCGCCATCGGCATGAGCTTCTTCGCCCGGTGGTCGCGATGACATCCCGGACGATCACCTCGCTCTCCAACGACACGGTGAAGGCCGTGCGCGCCCTGCACATGCGCAAGGAACGCGACGAGACCGGGCTGTTCGTCGCCGAGGGGCTGAAGACGGTCATTGAGGGGATCGACACCGGCCATGCGCCGAAGATCCTGATGCACGGCCCCGACGCGACCTCGCATCCGATGATGCAGAAGGCTGTCGCAGCGACGATCGCCGCGCGGGGCCAGGTGATCGAGGTCACCCACGACATCCTGGCCAAGATCTCCCGGCGCGATAACCCGCAGGCGGTGGTCGGTGTGTTCCCCCAGGCGTTTGCAGAGCTGGCGGATGTGCTGCCGGGTCCGGCGCAATGCGTGGTGGCCCTGCACCGGGTCCGCGATCCCGGCAACCTGGGGACCATCATCCGCACGGCCGACAGCGCCGGCTGCGGGGCGGTGGTTCTGGTGGGCGAGTGCTGCGACCCCTATTCGGTGGAGGCGGTGCGGGCGACCATGGGCTCGATCTTCGCCGTGCCGCTGATCCGGGCCACAGAGGATGAGTTCGCGGCCTGGCGGGCCGGATGGACGGGCTCAGTGATCGGCACCCTGCTCTCCGCCACCGTGACCCACAGCGACGCGACCTACGCCAAGCCGGCCCTGGTGCTGATGGGCAACGAACAGCAGGGTCTGACGCCAGACATGGCCGCCCTGTGCGACGTGAACGTGAAGATCCCCATGCGCGGCCGCGCCGACAGCTTGAACCTGTCGGTGGCGACCGGGATCATGATCTACGCCGCAACGGCCTGATCCCCTGCAACAGGATTGACAGGATCGCCCCTGGGGCCAAGCGTGGCGGCAGTTTCGGGAGGTCGCCTTGCGTCTAAGCGGGTTTCATTGGCTTCCCATCGTGCTCAGCCTGGTGGCGGGCGGAGCGCTGGCGGCCGAGCGCCATCCGGATCTCGAAGGCGTCTGGTCTTACGCCTGGATCACGCCGCTGGAGCGGCCCAGCGCCTTTACCGCTCTGGAGCCGAGCGAGGCTGAGGCCAAGGCCTTCGAGGCGACGCACACGGGTGTGCCCGAGCCGGCGAGCGGCGGTCCGGTCGGTCAGGAGACCACCGAGTGGTGGGAAATGGGCGCCCGGCTCGGGCGGATCGGCGGCAAGCCGCGATCCTCCTGGATCGTCGATCCCGCCGACGGCAAGCTGCCCTATTCCCGCGCCGGGCAGCTGGCCTTGCTGGCGCGCCAGGGCGCCGGTCGGAACGTCGACAACCCCGAGGGCCGGCCGGCGCCGGAGCGCTGCCTGATGGGTCTGGGCGGGACCTCCCTGCCCCCGATGCTGAACGCCAGCTACAACGGCCATCTGCGCATCGTGCAGACCGCCGCTCATGTGGTGGTGCTGACCGAGATGAACGTCGGGCCGCGGATCATTCCGCTGGGCGACGGCCGCCATGAGCCCGGCGCCGCGTGGAGCGGCCATTCGGTGGGTCACTGGGAAGGCAAAACCCTCGTCGTGGAGACCACGGGCTTCCATGCCGGAACCGAGTGGCGGACCCCCAGTCGCCTCTTCATCAGCACGGGCGCCAAGGTGACCGAGCGCTTCACCCGGACGGGGCCGGACGACATCCTCTACGCCTACACCGTCGAGGACCCGGCGACCTTCACGCGGCCCTGGCGCGGAGAGATGCCCCTGCACCGATCCAGCGAGCCGATGTTCGAGTTCGCCTGCCACGAGGGCAACTATTCCCTGCCGGGCATCCTGGCGGGCGGTCGCCAGCAGGAGGCGGAGGCCGCCGGCCAACGCTAGCGGTCATGTCACAGATCGCCCGCCTCGCGCGTCCTTGGCGCAGAGACACGGAGATCTGCAAATGTCGAAGCGCCTGAACCCCCACATCGTCGCGCCCCAGGCCATCAAGCCGATGGTCGACATGGAAGCCTATCTGGCCGGCTGCGGCCTGGAGCACAGCCTGATCGAGCTGGTGAAGATGCGGGCCTCGCAGATCAACGGCTGCGCCTTCTGCCTGCACATGCATTCGAGGGACGCCCGAGCCGGCGGCGAGACCGAGGCGCGGCTGTACCTGCTGAACGGCTGGCGGGAATCCAGCCTCTACACCGACCGCGAGCGCGCCGCGCTGGCCTGGACCGAGGCCCTGACCCTGGTGGCCCAGACCGGCGCGCCGGACGCCGACTACGAAGGCCTCTTCCCGCACTTCAGCGAGGCCGAGGCGGTCAACCTGACCATGCTGATCGGAACGATCAACGCCTGGAACCGCCTGGCCGTGGGCTTCCGCAGCCAGCATCCAAAGGCTTGGTCCGCGAAGGTGGCGGCCTAGGCGATTTTCCCTCCCCTTCATGGGGAGGGACAGCTCGCCAACGGCGAGCAGGGTGGGGCGTTGGGTCGAGGCCACAGCCCTGATCCCGAGGTCCCCAC
>JAIXTR010000471.1 GCA_027483845.1 Caulobacteraceae bacterium
CACTACCCCAAGCGCCATAGCATGGCTGCGGCGTAGGTTAGACGAGCCCAAGGCGAGACGTATCGGAACCCCGCCAATTAGGCAACCTCTAAAAGCCCCCGGAATCGCGAGGAGAAACGATGTTGCAAGGGCGCCGCTACTCTTCGCGGAACGCGTCTTCAAGGGTGTCCGTAATGGGTGAAATCAGGAAGCCCATGACCGACCGTTCGCCCGTCACGATCAGCGCCTGAGCCGGCATGCCCGGCGTCATCTGGACACCTTTCTTGAGCTTCTTCAGCTCCGCAGGATCGATGCGAAGGTCCACACGGTACGACGCGATCCCGGTCCGCTCATCGACGTTCTTGTCGGCCGAGACGACCGACACCGTCGCGTCGAGCGAATCACTGAAGCGCTGATTGAGGCCGGTCAGCTTGACCCGCGCCTTCATCCCCTGATGGACCTCGTCGACGTCCTCGGGCTTGATCTTGGCGGTGACGGTGAGCGGCGTTCCCGAGGGAACGACATCCATCATCACCTCGCCAGCGCCGACGACGCCGCCGACGGTGAACTGGGTCAGGTTGAAGACATAGCCGTCCGCCGGCGACCGCACCACGGTGGCGTCCAGCGCCTGGCGGGCCGTCGTCAGCCGAGGGATCACGTCGGCCAGCTTGGCTTGGCTGTCCCGCAGCCCCTCGGCGGCTTGGCTCTCGCGTTCATTGCGGAGCGACGTCAGTTGCAGACGGGTCTCGCCCATCTGCTGCCGCAGGCGGGCAATGTCGGCCACAAGCTGGCCCCGCCGACCCGCGAGTTCCGCGAGGGTCCGTTCGTAGCGTAGAATCAAAGTCTTGGGTGCGAAGCCCTGCTCGTTCAGCTTGCGGTAGCCCGACAGCTCTTCTTCCGTCAGGCGCTGCTGCTCCAGGATCGAATCGACCTGGGCCTGCTGGCCGACCACCTGAGTCTCCTGCTGCTCGATCCGCTGTTGGAGCACAGCGGCCTGGCTCTGGAAGAGCTGCTGGCGCGCGGTGAAGACGAACTGCTGGTCCCGAACGAGCGTCGCCACCGCCGGATCGGACATCCGCGACGTCAGTTCCGCAGGAAACTCGAGCGAGCCCTTGCCGAGGGCCTCTGCGGTGAAGCGGGCGTTTTGACTGAGAAAGGTATCGTACTGGTTCTGCGTGACCGTGACCGCGGCGCGCGCTTCGACGTCGTTGAACAGCAGCAGCGGCTGGCCCGCCCGGACGAGCTGGCCCTCCTTGACCAGGATCGCCTTGACGACCCCGGTTTCACGATGCCGGAGCGTCTTGCGCTGCGCATCGGCGCGCACCTCGGCCTGGGCGGTGATCCCGGTGCTGAGCTGGCTGACGGAGGCCCAGAGCCCCAGCCCGATCACGAAGGCGCCGATGACGCCCGCGCCGACCACCATGGGGCGCCGCAGGCGCTGCTGCAGCTCGGAGGGCATCGCCTCCTTCTCGTCGCTGCCGAAGGTCGGCGCGACATAGCTGCGCTTGGCGGGGGTCAGATCCAGTTTCATCGACCGCCCTCCACGGCGCGCACGTCAGGACCCTGCGCCGGCGGCTGCGCCGGCTTGACCAGGCGCGCCATCACTTGATCGCGCGGTCCGAACAGCTCGACTCGTCCCTCGCGCAGCACCAGCATCTTGTCCGCGGCGCGGAACACGCCGGGCTTGTGGGAGATGATCACCACGGTGGCGCCGTTTGCCTTCATGGCGTCGATGGCGCGCATGAGCGCCTCTTCGCCTTCGGCGTCCAGGTTGGCGTTCGGCTCGTCCAGGACCACGAAGGCCGGGTTTCCCAGCACGGTGCGCGCCAAGCCGACCCGTTGCCGTTGCCCCGCCGAGAGGACCACGCCGCCCTCACCCACTTCCGTGTCATAGCCCTTGGGCATCCGCAGGATCAGTTCGTGCACGCCGGCCAGTTGCGCGGCGGCCACCACTTCCTCATCGGTGACCCCCTCGCGGAAGCGGGCGATGTTGTTACGCACAGAGCCGCCGAACAGTTCGGTGTCCTGCGGCAGGTAGCCGATGTAGCGGCCGAAATCGGCCCGGTCCCAGGTGAACACATCGGCCCCGTCCAGGCGGACGACGCCGTTGATCGGCTTCCAAATGCCGACCAGAAGTCGCGCCAGAGTCGACTTGCCGGCGCCCGATGGGCCGATGACCCCCAGAACTTCGTTGGGCTCGACGGTGAAGTTGATGTTCGCCAGCACCAGCTTGGGCACGCCGGGGGGCGCGAAGTTGACCCCCTCGACCGACAGCTTGCCCAGTGGCCGCGGAAGAGCGGTGGCGCGGGTCGGCGGCTCGGCGCCGGCCAGCAGCTTGTTCAGGCGCTCATAGGCCCGGTACATGTTGTTGAGCGCGTCCCACGACCCAACGATCTTCTCGATCGGCTGCAGCGCCCGGCTCGCCAGGATCATGTTGGCGAACAGCATGCCCGAATGGATCTTGCCCTTGAGGATCAGGTAGGCGCCGATCGCCACGATCAGCACCTGCATCCCCATCCGCACCGCCTTGATGATGTCGGTGTACATGTTCGAGGCTTCGGCCGCGGCGGCGCCTCGCTCGATGGTGACGGCGCGGTGCTGCGCCCAGGCCTGACCGAGGGTCGGGAGCATGCCCATGGCGCGGACGACCTCGCCGTTGCGAAGCGCCGCATCGGTGAAGCCATAGCTCTTCAGGGCCGCTTCGTTGGCCTCCTTCAGCGCGCCCTGGGTGGCGCGGCTCTGGGCGATCGCCAGGATCACCAGGATGATCGCCCCGATCAGGGTGATCACGCCGACCAGGGGGTCGATGATGAAAAGCACGCCCAGGAAGACCGGAATCCACGGCACGTCCATGAAGGCGGCGGCGGCGATCCCCGTCAGCGACTGCCGGAACTGGTCGAGGTCGCGCAGCGCCTGGGCGCGGGCGCCCCAGTCACCGCGAACAGCCGCGTCGAACAGGCTCGTGAAGACCCGACCCGAGACACGCTGATCGAGCGCGACGCCGAAGTTGATCAGG
>JAIXTR010000647.1 GCA_027483845.1 Caulobacteraceae bacterium
CCCAGCAGGGTGACCTCACGCACGCCCTGCGCGGCCAGGCTGCGCGCCTCGGCCTCGATGTCGGCGGCGGGCCGCGACCACTCGCCGCCGCGGGTATAGGGCACCACGCAGAAGGTGCAGAACTTGTCGCAGCCTTCCTGCACCGTCAGGAAGGCGGACACGCCCGTGGGTCGCCGCGTGGCGCTCAGGACGTCAAACTTCTCGTCCGGCGCGAAATCCGCCGACAGGCGCTCGCCGCGGGCGCGATGGGTGCGGGCGATCAGCTCGGGCAGCTGATGATAGGCCTGCGGTCCGACCACCAGGTCCACCGCGGGCTGGCGGCGCATGATCTCTTCGCCCTCGGCCTGGGCCACGCAGCCGGCCACGGCGATGGTCATGCGCGAGCCGCCATCCGCAAGCCGCTCGTCGCGCATCTCGCGCAGCTTGCCGAGCTCGGAATAGACCTTCTCGGTCGCCTTTTCGCGGATGTGGCAGGTGTTCAGCACCACAAGGTCGGCGCCGGCCGGATCGTCCGTCATGCCATAGCCCAGCGGCGCAAGGACGTCGGCCATGCGCTCGCTGTCGTAGACGTTCATCTGACAGCCGTAGGTCTTGATGTAGAGGCGCTTCTTGGGCGCGAGCTCGGACATGGCCGGGGTTATGGGGTTGCGGACGATGCGGCGCAAGTTTCGCCGCCGACGAGCCTGCGCTCCCCATGACAGGAATTTAATCGCGCAACCTGCCTCCGCACGTCCGGTCCGCCGCCTCTTTAAGGTCAACAATTGGGGAGGTTCCTGATGCTTAGGCTCGGTTTTGCGCTCGCCGCCGTCGTGGCCCTCACGGCCTTCGCGGGGCCTGCAAACGCGCAGTCGACGCCGCCTCCGGGGGCGTGTCACTTCGGGGCCTACCGCCAGCCGGACGGGACGGCGCTGATCATCGATTCCAGCGACGAGCCCAACCTGCGCTACCGGCGCCTGGACGGTGTGAGCGGCAAGCTCTTCCACGTCGGCGAGGGCCAGTACGAGGGCGGCGTCGGCTGGTCGGTGCGCGAACCCGTCGCCGTGCGCGCCCGGTTCGGCGCCTGCGGCGAGGGACGACTGACGATCCAGCAGGGCGCGGGTCCGGAGATCGAAGCGCGACGGATCGCGCTGCCGACGGTTCCGATCACCTTCGCGAGCGGCCCCGAGCGGCTCTACGGCGAACTGGTCCTGCCCAAGGACGGAAAGCCGAAAGGCGCCGTCGTGCTGCAGTACGGTTCCGGCCGGGAGTCGGCGGTCTACAACAACTACCTCCAGCATCTGCTGCCGCTGAAGGGCGTGGCGGTGTTCGTGTTCGACAAGCGCGGGACGGGACGCTCCACCGGCGGCTACAGCGCCGACTTCCCCGCCCTCGCCGACGACATGGCGGCCGCGGTCGATGCGGTGCGGGCACGGGCGGACGTCGCCGGCGTGCCGCTGGGTGTGATGGGAGAAAGCCAGGGGGGCTGGGTCGCGCCCCTGGCCGCACAGCGCCGGGCCGTGGATTTCGTGGTGGTCAGCTACGGCCTCGCCATCAGCCCGATCGAAGAGGATCGATCCGAAGTCGCCGAGAGCGTCCGCGCCTTCGGGCCGGCCGCCCTCTCAGGCGCGCAGGCGCTGCATGAGGCGACGACGCGGGTGCTCCTCAATGGCTTCCGCGACGGTCTGCCAGAGCTTGAACGCCTGAAGGCCCTCTACGCCGGCGAGCCTTGGATCGGCAAAATCGGCGGCGACTACACCGGTCCCCTGGTGGCGACGCCCGCGGCCCACATCGACAAGGTGCGGGCGGCGTTCGATTTCCCGATTTCCCTGGCCTATGAGCCCCGACCCGTCCTGGCCAGACTACGAACCCCATCGCTTTGGGTGCTCGCCGGCCGCGACACCGAGGCGCCGCACGAGGTCACCCTGAACATCCTGCGGCAGCTGCACGATCAGGGATCGCCCCTCGACATCGCGATCTTCCCGCAGGCCGACCACGGGATGATCGAGCGGGACCGGGGGCGGATTTCGCCCGGCTACTACGACCTGCTGGCCGACTGGATCGCAAGCCAGCGGCTGACGCGCGCCTACGGCGACGCCGAGCTGATCAGGCGGCGCTGACCGGTAATCAGTCCTCGATCGGCATGCCGTAGAGTTCGAGCCGGTGATCCACGAGGCGGTAGCCGAGCTTCTTGGCGATCGCCACCTGCAGCGCCTCGATCTCCTCGTCCACGAATTCGACGACCAGGCCGGTCTTCATGTCGATCAGGTGGTCGTGGTGGTCGTCGGAGTGTTCCTCGTACCGCGAGCGGCCATCCCGGAAGTCCAGGCGGTCGATGATCCCCGCCTCCTCGAACAGACGGACCGTCCGGTAGACCGTGGCGATGGAGATGTGCGGGTCCACGGCGTGGGCGCGCCGGTGCAGCTCCTCGACATCCGGATGGTCACTGGCGCTCGACAGGACGCGGGCGATGACGCGGCGCTGCTCCGTCATGCGCATATTCTTCTCGAGACAAAGTCTCTCGATGCGATCCGACACGTGGGCCTCTCTTCAGTTCACGCAAGGATAGGTCTAGTCACGTCCGGCTGTCAGGTCGAGACGCATGACGAGCGCATCCGCACGTCC
>JAIXTR010000320.1 GCA_027483845.1 Caulobacteraceae bacterium
ACCTCCATGAAGTCGGTGGGCGAGGTCATGGCCATTGGCCGCACCTTCGCGGAAAGCCTCCAGAAGGCGCTGCGCGGCCTCGAGACGGGCCTGACCGGCCTGGACGAGATCGCCATCGCCGGCGGCGACGATCCGGAGACGGGGCACGCCGCCGTCCTGCGCGCCCTGGCGACACCGACGCCGGACCGGCTGCGGGTGATCGCCCAGGCGTTCCGCCAGGGTCTGACCTGCGACGAGATCCACGCCGCCTGTTCCTACGAGCCCTGGTTCCTGCGCCAGATCGAGACCCTGATGGCCGAGGAGGCGCGGGTTCGCGCCCAGGGCCTGCCGACCGACGCGGCCAGTTTCCGCAAGCTGAAGGCCCAGGGCTTCTCGGACGCCCGCCTCGCCAAGCTGACGCAGACCACCGAGAAAGAAGCCCGCGAACAGCGCCGCGCCCTCGGCGTCCGCCCGGTCTTCAAGCGCATCGACACCTGCGCCGGCGAGTTCCGCGCCGAAACGCCGTACATGTACTCCACCTACGAGACCGGGTCCCTGGGCCAGACGCCCGACTGCGAGAGCGACCCCTCCGACCGGCGGAAGGCGATCATCCTGGGCGGGGGTCCGAACCGCATCGGCCAGGGCATCGAGTTCGACTACTGCTGCTGCCATGCGGCCTTCGCCCTGGACGAGATCGGCATCGAGTCGATCATGGTCAACTGCAACCCGGAGACGGTTTCCACCGACTACGACACCTCCGACCGCCTCTACTTCGAGCCGCTGACGGCCGAGGACGTGCTGGAGCTGATCGCCGTCGAACAGACCCGCGGTGAGCTGGCCGGAGTGATCGTTCAGTTCGGCGGCCAGACCCCGCTGAAGCTGGCGGCGGCGCTGGAAGAGGCCGGGATCCCGATCCTGGGGACCTCCCCCGACGCCATCGACCTGGCCGAGGACCGCGAGCGCTTCCAGCAGCTTCTGCACCGCCTGGAGATCGCTCAGCCCGTCAACGCCATCGCCCGCACCCGCGACGAGGCCTTCGCCGGCGCGCACAAGGTCGGCTATCCCGTCGTGATCCGCCCCTCCTACGTGCTGGGCGGTCGGGCGATGGAGATCGTCCGCGATGACGAGCAGCTGGAACGCTACATCACCCACGCCGTCCAGGTGTCGGGCGACAACCCTGTCCTGATCGACCAGTACCTCAGCCGCGCCACCGAGGTGGACGTGGACGCGCTCTGCGACAACACCGGCGCCGTGTTCGTGGCCGGGGTGATGGAGCACATCGAGGAAGCCGGGGTGCACTCGGGCGACAGCGCCTGTTCCATGCCGCCCTTCTCGCTCCGGCCCGAGACCATCGCCGAGCTGAAGCGCCAGACCAAGGAAATGGCCCGCGCGCTGGAAGTCCGCGGCCTGATGAACGTGCAGTTCGCCATCGAAGAACCGCACAGCGAGACCCCCCGCATCTATGTGCTGGAGGTCAACCCGCGCGCCAGTCGCACCGTCCCGTTCGTCGCCAAGACCATCGGCCGGCCCGTCGCCGCCATCGCCGCCAAGCTGATGGCCGGCAAGCCGCTGAGCGACTTCGATCTGCATGACCGGCCCTACAACCACATCGCGGTGAAGGAGGCGGTCTTCCCGTTCGCCCGCTTCGCCGGCGTCGACACCATCCTGGGTCCCGAGATGCGCTCGACCGGCGAGGTCATGGGCCTGGACTGGATCCGCGAGGGCGAAGGCCCCGGCCCCGCCTTCGCGCGCGCCTTCGCCAAGGCCCAGCTGGGCGGCGGCACGGTCCTGCCGTCGAAGGGCTGCGCCTTCATCTCGGTGAAGGACAGCGACAAGGCCTGGATCCTGGAGGCGGCGCAGATCATCTCCCGCCAGGGCTTCCGCATCCTGGCCACCGCCGGCACCGCCGCCTACCTCACCGAGAACGGCGTCAAGGTCGAGCTGGTGAAGAAGGTGCTGGAAGGCCGCCCGCACATCGTCGACCATATGAAGAACGGCGAGGTCCAGCTGGTGTTCAACACCACCGAGGGCAAGCAGTCGCTACAGGACAGCTTCGAGATCCGCCGTAGCGCCCTGATGATGAAGATCCCCTACTTCACAACGTCGCCAGCCGCCCTGGCGGCGGCGCAGGCGATCGCCGCGGTCGCCGAAGGCCCGCTCGAAGTGCGACCGCTGCAAAGCTACGCCTGACGTCTCAACCCCATCTCCCTCCGCGGGAGATGGGGAGATCGTGAGTTCGGAGCCGGAGGGGATCGGCGTAGGTCTGGCGTCAGCGGGATTTGCGCGGGCGGGACGACCGCGCCTAGATCGCCGTGGTCAGTTGAATGGCAGGCCTAAGCGAAAGCCACACGGCCCCGTGGTCCAGCTCGCCGTATCGCGCAACGAGCATCTCGCGGCCTCCCTCCTCGATAATCTGAAGCGCCGTGAAGTCCGAAAGCTCGGCCCGCGCGATCTCCTGGTCGTCCCGGCTGACGGTGATCTTGATTGTCGCGTAGGACGGTGAGATCTCGACGATCGCCAAGAGACCATCCCGCTCGGTTTGGAACGTCACCGTGTTGTGGAACCACGGTCCCGCGGGATCCGACAGCGTCGGCTGACACGCGAACAACGCGGCGAGTTGGTCGAGATCTGGCGGCTGAAAGGCCATGCGCACCCTTTCGCGCTGAAGCGGCTAGACGCGTAGCTCACCGGCGGGAATGGCCACAACCGGTCGGGACACAAAACCAGCGCAGCGCCGAGGAGCCTTAAGCCTCCTCGTCGTCCTCGATCTCGGCCTCGTCCTCGGTCCCTGAGTCGAGCACCTTCATGGCGTCATGGAAGCGCTTCAGCGCGCCAATGGACGCCTGCACCCGTTGCGTCGCGGTCTGGACGTCGCCCTGAGCGCCGTTGATGACCGCCAGGTTGGTGCTGGCGATGGCGTCCGCCAGGGCCTTGAGGCAGCCCTTCAGCGCCGCGAAGTCGGCCGCGATATCGACGCCGTCGCCGTCGTCCGCGTCGCCGTCGTCAATGTAGTCGTCCAAGCTGACCATATCGTCCTCCGCAAGTCTGCCAGGGATGTGACGTCAGCGGGCCGCGAAGTCCATGGCCGCCAGCCAAGCCGCGCAGCGCCGCGCAATCGTAGGGTGCGCCCTGCCCCCGCCCACGCTTGTTGATTGACCTGTCCCGAAACGGGGCGCAGTCTCCTCTGATCGCCTGACTGAGACAGGCGGCAAGGGCGCGCTCCGGCGGCCCGCCCGGCCCCCTCAGAAGGGCCCCGCGAACTTCCGGAGGACGCCTCTGGCGTCTGCCGCAGCCTGGCGTGGAGCTGAAGAACTCCACCAACAGGATTGCGAGGAAGTCTCATGCATACCGAGCCGCACACCGGCCAAGTCCGTAGTCACAAGCCGAAGCATCTGGCCGAGAAGTTCGAAGGGGTCATCGGGATCGTGATGGTCGCGGCCATCGTCCTGCTCGCCGTCGGACTGATCTACGGGATCGTCACCACCGGCAGCACCACGCCCAAGTGGATGCAGTAGGCCCCTAGAGGTCTCTGGCCAGCACCAGATCGTCATAGGTGTTGGCGCCCACCTGGAACCGTCTCACGCCCGCCTCGACGAACCCTTGGCGGGCGTAGAAGGCGATCGCCTGCGCGTTTTCGCGCCAGACGCCCAGCAGCACACGCCGGGCGCCCGAAGCCTTCGCGGCCTCGACGGCGGTCGCCATAAGTCGCCCGCCAACGCCGCCCCCCTGGAAGCGGGAGAGGAGGTAGATGCGCTTGATCTCCAGGTCCTGCGCCGTCGTCGGGACGGGCAGGTCCGGCGGACACAGCATGACGTAGCCGACCATGGCGCCCGTCGCCGCAGCCGCGGCGCCCCACAGCCGATAGCGGTCCGGTTCCGCCAGCCAGCCTGCATAGCGCGCGGCGCTGTGCTCATGGGCGGCATGGAAGACGATGTCCACGCCGGGCAGCTGGCCCGCGTAGGTTTCCAAGAAGGTCGCCTGCCCGACCAGCGCCAGCGCCGCCGCATCGGCGGTCGTGCAGGGTCGAATGGTCAAATCCATACCGCGTTCCGTCACCCATGACCTGCCGTCAGGCTTTCGCCCCGGCGGGGGATTGGCTACCACTTCAACTAATCAACGATAAGGGAGTGGGACGAGATGACGGGTCGA
>JAIXTR010000002.1 GCA_027483845.1 Caulobacteraceae bacterium
CCGTTCGAACTGGCGGCGACGCCGCGCAGGAGGCTGATGACGCGATTGACGGCGTCCCTGCCGACCACCACGCCGGACCAGCACCGCGCGATGAGCTCGTCCCGGGAGACCGTTTGCCCCCGACGCGCGGCCAGGACCACCAGCACCTGCATGACCCGCGGCTCGAGCCGCTCGATCCCGTTCGCGCCGGAGATTTCCCCCCGTGAAGGACACACCAGAGCGTCGCCCAACGTGAAATCCGGTTCCGCGGCCAACCGGATCGATTGGGCTCGGCTGGCCGGCGATGGCGACAATCCGTCTTTCATCATCGTTTGATCAGCGATCCATCAGTCCGGACCCATGGGATCAGGCGCCCGACCCTGCCACCCTTAGCAGGCTGTTGAATTTGCGCGGCAAGTTGGGAGACCTCGATCCATGAAACGCGTCCTTCACCTGGCCATTCTCATCGCGGGAATGGGGTTCGCTGCGATCACACCCGCACAGGCCAGAACCGTGATGTTTAGCGGTTCGCAAAGCAACACGAATGCGCCCGGCGCCCCTGGCGGCCCCTGCTCGGGCTTCACCGTCTCGATCGCCAACGTCGCCCCGTTCATCTCGACCGGGACGTCCAACCTGGGGGCATTTTCGACCACCCAGCGCCACTGCCTGGACGCCCCGCCCCCGCTTGCCCCCGGCGCGGCGGCCGTCCCCTACTACGATGGCGTGTTCACCTATCTGTTCGCGGATGGCGACACCCTGTTTGGTGACTATACCGGGACGCTCTCCAATTCCGGCGCGTTCGGAATGGTCAGCAATTCCCAGGTCTTCAACATCACGGGAGGGTCTGGCAAATTTGCTGGCGCCACCGGAGGCTTCACGGGAACCGGCGGGATTTCGTTTGTTCCGGGTCGCCCGCCGACATCCAACATCGCCTTCTCAGGCGCAATTGACGTGGCCGCCGTGCCGGAACCCGCCGCCTGGGCGCTTATGATCTCCGGCTTCGGACTAGCAGGTACAGCCCTGCGCCGCCGCCGCCCGGCGATCGCGGCCTAAGACCCTCGACTGAACCTGGCGCGCAGCCGGTCTCTGATCGGCGGCGGCCTCGTTAGGGCATTCGGGCGTGCGACTGGCCGAAAGGCCCGGCTAGGCGCTTCGGGTCAATCTCCGCTTACCGGATGTGAGCAGCACCCGCCCCCGCGGCGCCGCCGACACGCCGAAACCTTGACATCCAGGCGCTATGTGTTCTATCTTTGTTCTCATGCACCCCGCCCCGCCGGTCCTTACGCCTGAGCGTATCGACGCCATGCTCTCGCGCACGGCGGAGATCTGCATGGCTGGCGTCGAGGAGGCCGGCGAGCGGCTGGCGGCGGCGCCGGATATCGAGAGTTTCGAGCGCGCCGGGCGGGCCCTGCAGGGCATCGGGCGCAGCCTGCGCCAGACGCTGGCGCTGAAGCAGCGCTTCGACCGCGAGCAGGTCATCGTGGACCAGGCACGCCGCCGCATGGCCGACCTGGCGGTGGAGGACGCCGAGCGCGCCCACCGCGGCGCCGTCACCCGCCGCCTGACGGAGGTGCAGCGTCATTTCGAACGCACCCTCTGGGACGAGTACGAGGACGACGAGGCGCAGGAACGCTTCGAGATCATGGACGCCGAGCTCTGCGACCTGATGGAGGAGGAGGCCTTCGTCGACACGCCGGTGGAGACCCTGATCGCGCGCCTGAGCGCGGCCGTCGAGGCCGCCAGCCTGGCGGCGGCGGCCGAGGTCGACGCGGCCCCGGCCCCACCTGTCGTGACGCCGGCCGACGAACCGCGCGAACAACGCCCGCCGGCCGCGCTTTCGCCGCCGGCCCGACCTGCGCCGCCGGCGGACCCGCCGGTCGTGGACGTGACGCCCCCGGCGCCGCCCGACCCGCCCCCCGAGCCCTACATCCCGCCCTGGGAACGCCTCGCCGCCGGCCACAGCCTGGGCGGCGGGACCGGCTGGTAAGCCCGACCTATCGGATGACCGCGGCGCCCTTGGCGGCGATCGCGGCCTCGATCTCGCGCACGTCGACCATGGACGCGTCCCCCGGCGTGGTCATGGCCAGCGCGCCATGCGCCGCGCCATAGTCCACCGCCGCCTGCGGCCCCAGGCCTTGCAGCAGCGCATAGGCCACCCCGGAGGCGAAGGCGTCGCCGCCGCCCACCCGGTCGAACACGTCCAGGGCCTCGCGGGTCACCGACGACGCCACCGCCCCGTCCATCCACAGGACCGCGCCCCAGTCGTTGGCGCTGGCCGATTGCGCCGTGCGCCGCGTGCTGGCCACCACCTTGCAGCCGAAGTCGCGGGCCACGGCCTCGGCGAACGGCGGGAAATCCTCCGGCGCCGCATAGCCCAGGCAGGCCTTGAACCCGGCCGGATCGCCGAACATCACGTCCACCTGCGCCGCAATCTCGCGGTTCAGCGCCTGCACCGCCGCCGGATCGCCCAGGCTCTTCCAGAGCGACGCGCGATAGTTGAGGTCGTAGGACACCACCGTCCCGTGCCGGCGGGCGGCGCGGACCGCCTCCAGCACCACCTGCGGCGTCTGGGGCGCCAAGGCGGCGAAGATGCCGCCGGTGTGGAACCACCGCACGCCCTCGGTCCCGAACAGGTGGTCCCAGTCCACCTCGCCCGGCGCGATCTGCGAGGCCGCCGACTGGCCCCGGTCCGACACCCCCAG
>JAIXTR010000200.1 GCA_027483845.1 Caulobacteraceae bacterium
CACAGGTTCACCTGCTGCAGCAGGGTTTCGACCGTGTCCTTCCGCTCGCCCTTGCCCGCGATGCCCTTGAGCACCGCCATGTGGTCCAGCAGATCGATGGCCGAGACGCGGGGATAGACGCCGAAATCCTGCGGCAGGTACCCAAGGGTCCGACGCAGCTTCTCGGGCTCGGCTACCACATCGATGTCGCCGAAGCGGATGGCGCCGCCCGTCGGTGTCTGCAGGGTGGCGATGGCGCGCATCAGGGTCGACTTGCCCGCGCCGTTGGGGCCCAGCAGGCCGAACATGCCCTTGCCGATCTCCAGATCGACGCCATCCAGCGCCCGCGTCCCGTTCGAATAGACGTGCGTCAAACCCGTGATGGAAAGCATGTTCACCTGCATCCGCCCCATACCCGCACCGAAGCTGCGGGAGGGGCGTTCGTGAGGCAAGTGAGAGATATGTAACGTCCCGCGCAAGGGGGCGTTACCTCCTGGGGCGGCGCCGGGCGCAGGGTCCTAGAAGGTGGCCGCGAAGCCCAGGCGCGCCGCATAGGCGCCGCCCGTCTCCCGACTCACGCCCAGCACGATCTCAGGCGCTGTGTCGCTGGCGCGCCAGATCAGGACGGGTCCGATAAGATGTTCGTCGCGGCCGCTTGAAAGTGGGATCGTTCCACCGCCCTCGAGCCCGGCGCGCCAGCCTCCGGGTAGCGGGTGGACGACCCGCCAGGCGTAGGCGGCCGCGACGGCGCCATCCTCCCGCTCGACGCCGGCATTCACGTCCAAGGTCCAGGCGCGCGTCTCGTGCGTCGCATAGGCGAAGACCTCGGCCTGGAGGTCGCCGCTTGTTGGCAGCACGCCGACCTCGAAGGCGAACCCGAGCGAGCCCGACGCCGTCAGGTCGCGTGACAGCTGGGCGGAGACGGCGTCGAGGGTCCAGTCACCGGGCTCGTGGTCCAGGTCGAGCTGCAGCTCCAGGCCCCAACCGTCGGCCAGTCCCAGCTCCAGCTCCGGCCGCACCGTGGATTGGGCGCGGCGAAGCCAGGCGTTGGCCTCCACCTCGACCTCGCCGCGCTCGAAGCCGCCGGTGTCGAGGTCCGGCGGCTCGGCCAGACAGGGGGTCGCGAGGGCGGCAGCGGTCGCGATGACCGACAGCGCGGGTATGTACCGGGTGGGCATGGCGCAGCCTCGCGCTAGGCGGCGACGCCGGCCGTCGCCGGGGCGCCGAAGTGGAAGCCCTGGCCCATGTCGCAGCCCAGCTTGCGCAGGCTTTCGGCGTCGGCCGCCGACTCGATGCCTTCCGCCAGGACCGTGAGGCCCAGACTGCTGCCGAGGGCGACAATCGCATCGACGATCATGCGGCTCTCGGCGCTCTCGTGCATCGAGCGGATGAACGAGCTGTCGATCTTCAGTTTGCTGAACGGCAGTTCGCGCAGGTGATGCAGGCTGGAGTACCCAGTGCCGAAATCGTCGAGGGAGATGCGTACGCCCGCCGCCTTCAGCGCAAAGATCGCAGCCTTCGCGGCCTCGTAGTCGGTGACCACCGAGGTCTCGGTGACTTCGACCTCCAGGCGGCGCGGATCGAACGCGGCCAACCGGAGCGCCGCCAATAGCTGGGACGGGAAGGCGGCGTCGCGCAGCTGTAGCGGCGAGATGTTGATCGCCAGGGTCTGGTGCGCGGGCCAGTGACTGGCCTCCGCGCAGGCCTTCGCCAGGATGTCGAGGGTCAGCTCCCCAACGAGCCCGGTGTCCTCGGCGATCGGAATGAAGGCGGCGGGCGCGATCGGCCCCTCGCTTTCGGAGATCCACCGCGCCAGCATTTCGTACCCCAGTGTCTCCCCCGTCTTGAGGTCCACAAGGGGCTGGAACGCCGGCGAGAACTCGCCCCGACGCAGGCCCTCGCGCAGGGCCAGCTCCAGGCGGGCGCGACGCTGGATCTCGGCGTCCATGGCGGGCTCGAAGAACTGGATCCCATTCCGACCACCGCGCTTCACGGCATAGAGCGCCGCATCGGCTTGTCGCATCAGGTCCTGGCCGTCGGTCGCGCTGGCTTGATCGGCCACGGCGATGCCGATGCTGGCGCCGATCTGGCAGCTGAGTTCGCCGACCACGATGGGCGCCTCAAGCGCGCTCAGGATGCGGCGGGCGGGCCGAATGGCGTCCAGCGAATTGGCGACCTGCGGCAGGACAATGGCGAATTCGTCGCCGCCCAGTCGCGCCACCGTCTCGCCGGACCGAACGATGCCGCGCAGGCGCTCAGCCACCGCCTTCAGCACGGCGTCCCCGGTCTCGTGACCGTGCAGGTCGTTGATCGGCTTGAACCGGTCCAGGTCGATCATCAGCAGCCCGCAGGCCGCGTCGTTGGCGCGACGGGAGGCGAGGGCCGCCGTGAGGTGATCCCAAAGCTTGCGACGGTTCGCAAGTCCCGTGAGCGGATCGTGCAGCGCCTGGGCCGTGGCGCGGGCCTCGGCCTCCCGCCGCTTGAGCAGCTCGGCCCGGATCTGTGAGAGCTGCCGTGCGGAATAGCCAATGAACCCGACCAGAAGGATCGCGGCGAGAACGATGATCTCGTCCAGCTCCCAGTCCTCATGCCGGTCGGCGAACGCCACGAACCGCTCGGCCAGCTCAAAAGGACGGACCAGCGCGAACGCCGCCAGGCAGACCGTCAGGACCATCAGGCCCTCAAGGGTGCTGCGGTGGCGGATCAGGCCCCCGGCGACGTGGTCCTCGCGCCGCCTGAGGCGCTCGGCGAGGGCTGTGGAGACGGGCATGCGTATCGTCCAGCGAACGGGCCCTCAGCCTGTCCGTCGGGTAGGTAACGTTCGCTAAATCGCGTGGCTTAAGGCCTGCGGCCTTGCGTCGCGGACCGTCAGGCGACGCTCATTGGCGGCCGGAACTGGCCGGTGGGCGACCCGGTGAACACTTCGATGCCGTCCTCGGTCACGCCGCAGGAATGCTCGCACTGCGCCGACAGCGACTTGTCGCGGGTGACGGCCGTCCAGCCATCAGACAGCAGCTTCACCGGGTGCTTGCCCAGGTTCACCATCGGCTCGATCGTAAAGAACATGCCCGGCTGGAGCAGCTCACCCGTTCCGCGCTGGCCGAAGTGAAGGATGTTCGGGGCGTCGTGGAACACCTTGCCCAGGCCGTGGCCGCAGAAGTCGCGGACGACCGAACAGCGCATGCTCTCGACGTAAGACTGGATCGCGTAGCCGATGTCGCCCGTGCGGGCGCCGGGCTTCACGGCGGCCATGCCGCGCTCCAGCGCCTCATAGGTCACATCCACCAGGCGCTTAGCGCGTGGAGCCACCGGGCCGACGCCATACATCCGCGAGGTGTCGCCGTGCCAGCCGTCGACGATCACGGTCACGTCGATGTTGACGATGTCGCCTTCCCGCAAGACCCGCTCGCCGGGGATGCCATGACAGACGATATGGTTGGGGCTGATACAGACCGTCTTGGTGTAGCCCCGATAACCCAGGCAGGCGGGCAAGGCGCCATGGTCCAGGATGAACTCCCGGGCCAGGGTGTCCAGGTGATCGGTCACAACCCCCGGAACGACGTGCGGGGCCAGCATGTCCAGACACTCGGCCGCCAGGCGGCCGGCCTTGCGCATGCCTTCGAACGCCGCGGCGTCGTGCAGCTTGATCTGTCCGGTGCGGTATTCGCCGTCGAGGGTGTCGGTCATGAGAGGGGCTCCGAGCGCCTATGTCGCAATCGTAGACCGGAAGTTCAATGGCGGTTCCGTGGACAGCGCGCCGCAGCGGCGGACATACTTCGCCGATGCGCACCTCCCGTCCGGCCGTCGCCCAGCTTCTGAACTTCTCCGGCACGCTGGAGATCGCCGACATCGGCGCTGCCTGGCTGGGCGATCCGCCGCTGTATCGGCGCCTCCTCGACATGAACCTTGGGCGGCTCAACGCCTTCGACGCCGACGTCCGCCAGCATGCCCAGCTTCGCGAGGCCTACGGCGACGACCTGCGGCTGTTCACCGAGATCGTCGGCGACGGCGCCCCGCACACCTTGCATCTGGCCGCGCCCGAGTCGGGCATGACCTCGCTCTTCAAGCCCTCGGCGCGCCATCTGGCGTTGTTCAACGGCTTCGAACGGTTCGGTGAGATCCGGTCGACGGAAGAGGTTCAGACGACACGGCTGGACGAGGTGGCCGGGCTGCCGGACCTCGACTTCCTGAAAATGGACATCCAGGGGGCCGAGCTGATGGCCCTGGAGCACGGCCGCGCCCGGCTGGCGCGGTGCGCGGCCATCCAGCTCGAGGTCTCTTTCATCCCGCTCTACGAGGGACAGCCGACATTCGGCGAGATCGACGCCTGGATGCGGGCCGATGGGTTCGTGCCCCACGGCTTCGTCGAGCTCAAACGCTGGTCGATCGCCCCCGTGCTCCGCAACAACAGCCTGCGCGAGCCCTTCAACCAACTGCTCGAAGCCGATGTCGTCTATGTCCGTGATCCGACGACATTGGAGCGATGGGATGCGGAGCTGATCCGCCGGCTGATCCTGATCGCGCACTACGCCTATGGCAGCTTCGATCTGGCGGGCCGCCTCGTGAAGTGGCTGGAGACGCAGCGGAAAGCCGGAATGGGCGCCTTCGACCACTACCTCTATCTGATGACCCAGACGGAGGCTTAAGACGCCATCGCGTCGCGCCAGGGCATCCGGCCTGCAAGCGTGACGCCGTCTGGCGTGATGGCGCAGGCATAGGCTAGCACCTCGACGCCGGCGTCCGCTGCGGCGCTCAAGCCCCGGGCATAGGCGGGGTCCAGATCGTGACAGGCGGCGAAGGCGTCGCAGTCCATCCGCTGGATCACGAACAGCATCACGGCGCGCTGGCCCGCCTCGACCATGGCGATGAGTTCGCGCAGATGCTTCAGCGACCGGGCCGCCACGCAGTCCGGAAACTCAGCCAGGGCGCCTGCGCGCCGGAGGTGGCAGTTCTTCACCTCCAACCAGCAGGGTGCGCGATCAGTCTGTTCGAGCAGGAAGTCGACGCGGCTGTTTTCGCCGTAACGCACCTCGCGACGATGGGTGGCGTAGCCGCTGAGCTCGGGAATGACATCGGCCGCCAGCGCCTCGGCGACGATGCGGTTGGGGTGCATGGTGTTTATGCCCACAAGGCCGCCGTCGGCCTCGACCAGTTCGAGCGTGTGGGCCAGCTTGCGCTTCGGATCGTCCGATTTCGACAGCCAGGCGGGGAGGCCGGGGGTGTTCAGGCCCAGCATCGCGCCGGGGTTTGGGCAGTGGGCGGTGATCTCGCGCCCGTCATCCATGAGCACGTCGGCGAAGAAGCGCTTGTAGCGGCTGATCAGCACGCCACGTTGTAGAGGTTGCGGGAAGTCCATGGATGGCCTTAGTCCGGAGCGACGGCAGCAGGATGTAGGCGAGGGATCGGCGGATGGCGAGCGATGGGGATGAGCGGGTCACCGCCGCGGTGCTGATCATCGGCGACGAGATCCTGAGCGGACGGACCCAGGACACCAACATGCGGGACATCGCCCGCTACTTGGCGGTCCTCGGCGTGGACCTGGCCGAGGCCCGGACGGTCCCCGATGTCATGGACGAGATCGTCGACGCCCTGAACGCGCTGCGCTCGCGCTATGACTACGTGATCACCACGGGCGGCATCGGACCCACGCACGACGACATCACCGCCGACGCGGTAGCCCAGGCCTTCGGCGTCGAGCTGGAGGAGCATCCCGAGATCATGGCCATGCTCAGCGCGCGCTGGGGCGGCGAGGTCAACGCCGCGCGGCGGCGGATGGCGCGGGTGCCCGTCGGCGGCGACCTGGTGAAGAACCCGGTCCAGGGCCCGCCCGGCTTCACCATCGGCAATGTCTTCACCCTGGCGGGTGTGCCGGCGATCATGCGTGGGATGCTGGAGGACGTCGGTCCCCGCCTGCGGGGCGGGCGGCCCACGGTGTCGCGAACCGTCCGCGTCGAAGGCTCTGGGGAGGGCCAGATCGCCGCGCCGCTGGAAGCGGTCGCCAAGGCGCATACGGACATGTCGCTGGGCAGCTATCCCTTCTTCGGTCCGGATGGTTACGGATCGAACCTGGTGGTGCGCGGGCGCGACCCGGCGCAGCTGGTCGAGGTGGTCCAGGAGCTGATCGACGCCCTGCGCGGCGCGGGCATCGACAACGTTCGCGAGGTTGAGGTAGCGTAACAACTATACCCGGTCCTCCGGGCGTCGCTGGTAAGGAGCGCTTCGATGATTTCTCTCGTGTTCGCCGCCGCCCTTCTGGCGGGCGCGGCCGATCCCGCCGCCAAGGCCCCGGCTCAGACGTCTGCCGCGCCCGCGAAGGCCGTGAAAACCGACGGGTCCGAAGTCGTCTGCCGGCGTGAAGCCGTGCTGGGCAGCCGGATGAAGGAGCGGGTCTGCATGACGCAGGCCGAATGGGACCAGCGCAAGGCGGACGCCCGCGCCGACGTCGAGAAGAGCCAGAGCGTCAAGCCGCTCACGTTCTGACGCCACGTCAGCGACGCTCGCGTTCGCACGCCCGACGTGCGGCGAGAGCGTCGACAGCCTACGATCGATGGCGCTATCGTGTGCCTTGGGGGGCCGTGACGCGGCTCGCAGTCACGGATACGCGCGCATGATTTCGCTGGCCTTCGCCATTCTCGTTCTCGCGGCCGGAGACCCGGCGCCGGCCGCCGCCGCGCCGCCGGCCGCGGCAAAGACCTCCGAAAAGCCGAAGGGCAACGAGATGGTCTGCAAGCGCGAAGCCGTGCTCGGCAGCCGCATGAAGCAGCGGACCTGCATGACGCAGGCCGACTGGGACGCCCGCAAGGCGGACGCCCGCGACGAGATCGAGAAGACCCAGACGAACATCCCGATGCGCTGACGTCCGACGGCCGCCGGCGCCTGCTGGGGCGTCAGGCGGTGGCGAGGTTCTCCAGTCGGGTCAGCCAGTAGTCCGCGTCGTAGGTCCGGTCGCCGGTGAGGTAGCGCCAGAACTTGACCCGATTGACGAACTCCAGGCGTCCGGTGTCATCCTCGAACCAGGGCTCCGGGGTCATCAGGATCTGCTCGACGCTGGGGGGCTGGGGGCCCTTGAGATAGAAGATGGGACGCTGGCCCGCTGGCTGTTCCAGAGTGTCGATATCGAACATCCGCACCTGGGACCGGCTGGGGTTCATCCGGATCTTGAACATCGTCCGCGTACGGTCCGAGAGGTTCACGCCGCCGCCGTGCCAGACGCCGGAGTGCAGGAACAGCAGCGTCCCGGCCTCGCAGACCATGTGCTGCTGGCCGCGAATGTTCTGATAGCGCCCGAGCGCCGCCTCACTGACCTTGCGCAGGTGCGTGCCGGGGACGAACCGCGTGCCGCCCATCGGCCGGGTTACGGCATGGGGATAGTACATGATCTGCAGGTCGAAGGCCTGGCGCGGATCGATGGTCGAGTCCTGGTGCGTATGCTGCGAAACGTTCTCGCCGCCGCTGGCCGTATGGTACGCGGGCGGAAAGGTCACGTGCAGGAAGTGGTGGTCAAAGGTCGGATCCTCGCCGACCAGGCTGCGGATCGCCCCGGCCACCGCCGGCAGTTCCAGCATCCGCGCGATCGCCGACCCCTGGCGATAGGTCCGGGCGAGGGGGACGCCGGCGCCGACTTCGGGAATGCCGGCGTTCGCCAGCAACTCCCCATAGGTGCGTCGCAGCTTCCGCCCGGGCTCCGGCGGAGCGATGTCGCCGATCTCCTCCATGAACTGCGCGTTGATCGCGTCCGGGACCACGCCATCCATGCGCAGAAATCCGCGCGCGGCGAACCGCGCCATGTCGTGGGCGCTCAGCAGGGGCAGATCGCTCATGCCGCCATCTCCACCAGTTGCTCGAACCAGAATTCGTACTTGAGGTAGCTGACGTCGAATTCGCTCCCGCGCGGGTGGGGCAGCAGTTGCGACGCCTGGAACAGGCGC
>JAIXTR010000114.1 GCA_027483845.1 Caulobacteraceae bacterium
CCCCAAAGGTCGACGACGGTCTCCCCTTCGACAGTCGCGCAGAACGCAGCCCCCAGATCCGCGCCACTGGCCAGATTCTCTTCGAACACCGTCCGCACGCCCGCATAGCGGTCGTGGACCATTCCCTGAATTGCTCCGTCCGCCATCGTCATGTCCTTGTCGCTCAGGCCGCGAGGCCCTGTAGCCGCGCCGCGATCTCTCGCCCCTTCTCAGGGCCGCCCAGCAGCTGCCGGTTCTGACCGATGCGCTTGAACCAGTAGTGCAGCCCCAGCAGGTCGGTGATGCCGATGCCGCCATGCACTTCGGTCGCCGTGCGCGCGATGAAGCGCCCGATCTCCGAGGTATGGGCCTTGGCGTGCGCTGCGATCAGCGGGGCCTCGTCGGGCGCGTGGTCGAAGGCGTAGGCGGCGTACCAGACCAGCGCACGCGCGGGCTCCAGCTCCGCCGCCATCTCCGCGCACAGGTGTTTCACCGCCTGGAAGCTGCCGATCGTGCGGCCGAACTGCTTCCGCTCCTTGGCGTAGGCCACCGCCCGATCCAGCATGGTCTGCGCGGCGCCCAGGGTGTCGGCGGCCAGGATGATCCAGGCGGCGTCCCGGAGCCGGTCCAGCGTTCCGGGCGCCGATAAGGGCTCGGCGGGGGTATCCTTGAAGGTCAGGGCGGTCAGGCGGCGCGTGACATCGATGCTGAGCATCGGCTCGGCCGCCTCGGCGACCTGAGCCAGGTGCAGGCCGCCCGAAGTGTCGCCCACCAGCAGCAGATCGGCGCCGAGGGCGTTCAGCGCGAACAGCGCTTTACCCGTCAGCCGACCGTCCCGGGCCGTCACGCCCGCGCCGTCGCGCGCCCCAGCCACAGGTTCGGAGATCGCCACGCCCGCGGTGACAGCGCCCGTCGCCAGCTTGGGCAGCCAGCGCCGGCGCTGGTCCTCGGTTCCGGCCAGCTTGAGCGCCAGGGGCGCCAGCACCGCCGAGCCCAGGAACGGCGCCGCCGCGGCGGTCTTGCCCAGCGCCTCGCTGGCCAGGGCGGCTTCCAGCATGCCAAGGCCCAGGCCACCCTGGTCCTCAGGGACCATCAAGCCGGGAAGACCCAGCTCGGCCAAGCCGGTCCAGATCGCCGACACCTCGCCCGGACCGTCGTCATCGGCCAGACGCCGGAGGCGCTCCAGCGGCACGAGGTCGGCTAGCGCCCGGTTGAGGCTGTCCTGCAGCAGGACCTGATCTTCGGAAAGCGCGAACCGCATTCAGGCCTCCACCGTCTTGGGTTCGCGAGGCAGCCCGAGCCCGCGTTCGGCGATGATGTTCTTCTGAATCTGCGCTGTGCCGCCACCAATGATCAGGCCAAGGTCGAACATGTAATTCCACTGCCAGCGCCCCTTGGCGCGCAGATGCGGCCCGTCTTCGTAGAGGATGCCCAGTTCCCCCAGCGCATCGATCGCCAAGGCCGCGATCTGGTGGTTCAGCTCGCAGCCCTGAAGCTTGACGACCAGCCGCGCCAGGCCCGCCGTGTCGTCGGTCATGGTGCGCAGGCCATTGAACTTCATCGAGAGCACGCGGGCCTGCAACTGCATCAGCCGATCGCGGAAGACCGGGTTGTCGATGATCCGCTGCCCGTCGACCGTCTCGGACGTCATCAGGTCGATGAGTTGCTTAAGCCGGGCCTCCGTCGCGTTCGGGTCGCCTAGCATCCCGCGCTCGTGTTTCAGCGTCGTGTTGGCCACCTGCCAGCCGCGCCCGCGCCCGCCCACCACATTGGCTTGCGGCACGCGCACGTCGGTGAAGAACACCTCGTTGAACTCGGCTTGCCCGGTCATGGTCTTCAGCGGCCGGACGTCGATCCCGGGCGTGTCCATCGGCAACAGCACATACGAGATGCCCTCGTGCTTCGGCTTTGTCGGTTCCGTGCGGACAAGACAGAACATCATCTGCGCCTGGGCCGCGGTGCTCGTCCAAATTTTTGAGCCGTTTATGACGAAATCCTCGCCGTCCTCGACGGCCTTCGTCTGCAGGTTGGCCAGGTCCGATCCGGCCCCCGGCTCGGAGTAACCCTGGCACCAGATGATCTCGCCGCGCAGGGTCGGCGGGATCCACCGGGTCTTTTGTTCCTCCGTGCCCACCTCCAGCAGGGTCGGAACCAGCATCGAGATGCCCTGCCCGGTCATGCCGCGCGGCGCCCCCGCCTCGATGAAGGCTTCGGCGATGATCCGCGCCTTCAAGCCGTCCGGCTCGGCGCCATAGCCGCCGTAGGCTTGAGGAATGCTGCGGGCGGCGTAGCCGTTGTCGATCAGCAGCCGCTGCCAGGCCTTCGCGTCCTTGGGCGCACCCTCGGCGAATTCGCCCTTGTGCGCCGCCAGGAAGCGGCTCACCTCGTCGCGGAACGCCGCCAGTTCGGGCGTGAGCGTCAGGTCCATTTGGCCGCCTCGTCGGGAATCCTTGAGACGCCACTGCATCGGGTTTCCGCGTCGCACGCAACGGCGCCGTGGCGTCAGCGTTATGTGCGGGCTTGCCCTGGGAGGGCCCATGAAAACTGTCTACCTCGCCGCCGCCGCCGCAATCGCGCTGACCTCCTGCTCGGCGGGGTCGCCGGACCCCTTCGTCGGGTTCGGTCCGAACCCCCCGCTGAAGGGCCCGACGAAGAGCCTGCTACCGACTGTGGGCGTTCCGGACGTGGTCGGCTGGCCCGCCGGCGCCGCGCCGACAGCGCCGCCCGGCTTCGTCGTGACCCGCTTTGCCCAGGGCCTCGATCACCCGCGCTGGCTGCTGGTGCTGCCGAACGGCGATGTCTTGGCGGCGCTGTCCGCCTCGGTGCCCAGCCCTGCCGACAAGATGAACCAGGGCATCAAGGGCTTCTTTCAGAAGATGCTGATGAAGAAGGTTGGTTCGGCAAAGCCCAGCCCCAACAGGATCGTGCTCCTACGCGACGCCGACGGCGACGGCGTAGCGGAGACCAAGACCAACTTCGCCACAGGCCTCAACCAGCCCTTCGGCATGACCTTGGTCGGCGGCCTGCTCTACGTGGCGAACTCGGATGGGGTGGTGGCGTTCCCGTATCAGCCCGGCGCGACCGCCGTGCCCGGCCGCGGCACCAAGGTGTTCGACCTGCCTGGCCCCCCGATCAATCACCATTGGACCAAGAACGTCGTCGCCAGCCCAGACCAGACGAAGTTGTATGCGACCGTCGGGTCGAATTCGAACATCGGCGACAACGGCATGGAGAACGAGGTCGGGCGAGCAGCGATCTGGGAATACGACATCGCCACGGCCCGGGCCCGTGTCTACGCCACCGGCATCCGCAATCCCAACGGCCTCGACTTTGAGCCGACCACCGGCGCGATGTGGACCGTCTCCAACGAGCGGGACGAGATCGGCAATGACCTGCCGCCCGACTACCTCACCAGCGTCAAGGCTGGCGGCTTCTACGGCTGGCCTTACAGCTACTGGGGCCAGAACGTGGACAAGCGGGTGAAGCCGCAGAATCCTTCGCTGGTCGCCTCGGCGATCAAGCCGGACTATGGCCTCGGCGCGCACACGGCGTCGCTGGGCCTGACCTTCTACCGCGCCGACGCCTTCCCGGCGTCTTACAAGGGCGGCGCTTTCATCGGTCAACATGGGTCGTGGAACCGGAAACCGCTGAGCGGCTACCAGGTGGTGTTCGTGCCCTTCGCCGGCGGTCGCCCGCAGGTGCCGCCGCAGGCGTTCCTGACCGGGTTCCTCAACGCCAACGACAAGATCCAGGGGCGTCCGGTGGGCGTGGTCGTGGACACGAAGGGTGCGCTGCTGGTCGCCGATGACGTTGGCGGCATTGTCTGGCGGGTGGCGCCCGCCCGCTGACCTGACGATCCGGGCGGCGGGTCCTCCCCCGCCGCCCGAGTGGTCGTCAGCCCATGTTGAAGACGCAGACCTTGTTGCCGTCGGGGTCGCGGAAATAGGCGCCGTAGAAGGTCGGCATCCGTTGGCCCGGGGCGCCGTCACACACGCCGCCTGCCGCGATGGCCGCCGCATAGGCCGCATCGACGTCCGCCTTCGACGCGGCCGGCAGGCCGAACATGGTGCCGTTGCCGGCTGAGGCGGGCTGTTCGTCGTAGGGCTTGCTCACGGCGATCATTCCGGGCGTCGTGCTGGACCCGTAGAACTGCATGCGATCGCCGTTCGCGAAGGTGCGCTTGCCGCCCAGCGGCGCGAGCACGGCGTCGTAGAACTTGGTGGCCCGTTCGAGGTCGTTGGTGCCGATAGTCGCGTAGCCGATCATGTGGAGATTCCCTTCCTAGGAAGCGGAACTGTACCGGATGACCCGCGCGGAAGCGCAAGCGCCGCGTGACGAACCGGCCGCGTCCGGTCCAGTATCGTCGCAACGAAGCGGAGGGGACGGAATGCGCTCGCAGGTAGTCTTGGGTCTGACGGCGGCGCTGCTGGCCACGACGGCGCACGCGGCCGGCGCCGCCCGCCAGGAGTCGCGCACCGTTCGCGGCCTGGAAGGGCCCGCCGAGCTGATCGTCGACAAGTGGGGCATCCCTCACATCTACGCCGCCTCAGCCCGGGATGCGTTCTTCCTGCAGGGCTACAACGCGGCGCGTGACCGCCTTTGGCAGATCGACCTCTGGCGCAAGCGCGGCCTGGGCCGCCTCTCCGCCAGCCTTGGCCCGGCCTACGTCGCCCAGGATCGGGCCGCCCGCCTCTTCCTCTATCGCGGCGACATGGCGGCGGAGTGGGCCGCATACGACCCCGCCGGCAAGGGCGCGGTCCAGGCGTTCGCGGCGGGCGTGAATGCGTATGTCGCCGAGGTCCGCGCCGGCAAGCAGCCGCTCCCGGTCGAGTTCAAGCTGACTGACAGCCAGCCCGAGGACTGGGCGCCGGAAGACATCCTGCGGATCCGCAGCCACGCCCTGGTTTCCAATGTGACGTCGGAGGTCGCCCGGGCTCGCGTCGTCTGCGCTGGCGGCGTGGACGCCGACGCCCTGCGCCGCAAGCTGGAACCGGCCCACAAGTTGGCCGTGCCGGACGGGCTCGACCCCTGCGAGGTGCCCGCCAACGTGCTCGACGACTACCTCCGCGCCACCGAGCCCGTCGATTTCAAGCCGCTGGCGAGCAAGTCGGCCCAGGCCGACGCCCCGCGGCCCCTGGCGCAGGTGATGGACGAGCGCGCGGCGGAAGGCTCGAACAACTGGACGATCTCGGCGGCGCGCAGCGCGACAGGCCGGCCGATCCTGGCCAACGACCCCCACCGCCCCGTCGGCGTTCCATCGCTGCGCTACATCGCCCACCTGGAGGCGCCCGGTTTGTCCATCATCGGGGCGGGCGAACCGGCGCTGCCCGGCGTCTCGTTCGGCCACAACGGGACCACCGCCTTCGGCCTCACGATCTTCTACATCGATCAGGAGGACCTGTACGTCTACGAGACCAAAGGGAACGCCTATCGCTACCGCGGTGGTCTTGAGCCCATGACGGTTGTGAAGGAGACGATCCCCGTTAAGGGCCAAGCGGCTCGCGAGGTCGAGTTGCACTTTACCCGGCACGGCCCGGTGGTCTTCCAAGATGACGCCAAGGGCCTGGCCTTCGCGATCCGCACCATCTGGAACGAACCCGGTCTCGCCGGCTATTTCGGATCGTCGCGGATGTGGGGCGCCAAGGGCTGGCAGGACTTCCAGACCGCCCGCGACAAGTGGGGCGCCCCGCCGCTCAACCTGGTCTACGCCGACACCAAGGGCGAGATCGGCTGGTCCGCGGCCGGGCGCACGCCGGTCCGCGCGAACTGGGACGGCCTGATGCCCGTCCCTGGCGACGGACGCTACGAGTGGAAGGGTTTCGTGGAGGACGGCGGACTGCCGGTCAGCCGAAATCCGAAGGCCGGCTACTTCGCGACCGCCAACGCGATGAACATTCCCGCCGAGCCGGAGTACCCACGCGAAAAGCGTAAACTGGGCTTCGAGTGGGCCGATCCGACCCGAACCCAGCGCATCCATGAGGTCCTGGATGGCCTTCCGAAGTCGACCCTCGCCGACTCGATGGCCCTCCAGACCGACAGCGTGAGCCCCCAAGCCCGGCGCGGCGTCGCCCTGCTTCGCACCCTGAGCAGCAGCCCCGACCCGGATGTCGCCAAGGCCATGAACCTGCTCAAGGCCTGGGACGGGGCCGAGACCACCGACAGCGTCGCGGCCGCGATCTATGAGACCTGGGCCGTGAAGCACCTGGGGCTCCACGCCGTCCGCGCGGCCAATCCGTCTGGGACGGTGCGACGGCTGATCGGCGCCAGTTCGCCCGACCCGGTCCTGACCTGGCTCGAAGGCCAGCCATCCACTGTCCGCGCCCCCGTCATGCTCTCCGCCCTCGCCGACGCCCTGGCGGAGCTGCGCGGGCGCCTTGGACCGGACATGGCGACCTGGACCTGGGGTCGGCTTCACACCGCCAAGTTTGTGCCGGCCATCGCGGAGCTTGCCGATCCGACGCTCGCCGCCCGGATGACGCTCGGTCCGCTGCCCGCGCCAGGATCCTCGTCGACCCCACGCGCCGCCACCTGGAGGGCGAGCGATTTCACCCAGGTCGCAGGCGCGTCGGTCCGTGTCGTCATGGACGTCGGGGCCTGGGACAACTCCATGATCATCAACACGCCCGGGCAGTCCGGCGACCCGGACAGCCCGCACTATGGCGACCTCTTCCCGCTCTGGGCGTCGGGCGCCTATGTGCCGCTCCGCTACAGTCGCGCGGCGGTCGAGGCCGACGCAGAGACGGTGATCAAGCTGACGCCGGCGCCCTAGCCCGCCGCCTTCGCCAGCTGCTCGCCCATCAGCCGGTGCAGCAGGTTGATCGCCTTCAGCGGGCGGACCATCACCTTGAAGTGGACGATCTGCGTTCCGTCCTCGGTGAAGGTCATGATGTCGACGCCGTTGATCGTGATCCCCTCGATCTCGGTCTCGAACTCGAGGATGGCGCCGGTCGCGTTGCGCCATTCGCCGACGTATCGAAAGCCCGGCCCGCCCAGCACCTGCTCGGCGCCGGCGAGATACTTGAAGGTGATGTCACGCCCACGCTGCGCCGTGTGGACCACAGGGCTCTCGAAGACGGCGTCGGGGTGCAAGAGCGCCCAGAGCGCCTTGTGATCGTGGGTGCGCATGTACTCGCGCCAGCCGTCCAGGGCGATCATCCGAAGTCTCCGTTCGAGTAGGGTCCGCCGAGAGATCGACCGGAAAGCGGATATCCGCAAGCCCGCGGTAGGCCTCTAGCCGCCGAAGGTCTTGCGAACGCGAAGGTAGAGGCTGCCGCCCCACTCCAGGCTGCGCACATCCGTGTAGTCGAGCCGCGCGACATTCCGCGGTCCGGCGTAGGCCTCGCGGATCCGGCGGGCGTTGCGATTGGACACCCCTATCGCTTCCAGCCGGATGATCCAGTCCGGTCGGGGTTTGTACTCGCCATAGACGGTGACGAACGGCGAGAACTTGCGCGTCTCGATCTCGGTCAGCCGGAAGAACCGCTCACGGTATCCGCCCAGAACGTCCACGCCCCAGGTCGATCGCCAGGCCGGAAGATCCTGGGTGAAGTGCGCCTCCCAGTCGGCGGGGTGCAAGGCCGAGATCTCGCGCGTACCCCCCAGCAGCGGATCGTCCACCTTGGTGTTGCGCCACGTGTACTGGGCCCGGAACTGGGCGGCCCGCACCCCGAACCGGTCCAGCGGCAGCGTCAGGCCCGCCTGGACCTCGTCCTTGGTCCCTGCGCCGATGTTGCCGGGCGCGTCGGCCAGGACGACCCCGCTCGGCGAGGTGATCGGAATCCGATCTACGACGTCGTCGATCTCCGCGTGACGGACCGTCATGACCAGCGCGGCCGTGTTCCAGAACCGTCGCTCGTAGGCCGCTTCGTAGACCCAGGCCTGTTGCGGGGTCAGGTCCGGATTGCCGGCCACCACCGTCCCGGTGGACGCGACGTTTGGCGAGGCGACGAAATCGTCGAAGTTGAGCTGACCCACCTCGCGCTCCACGCGCATGCGAAACTGGTTCGATGCATCGGGCGCCCAGGTCACCGCGGCCCGCGGCTTCAGGTAGCGCAGGGATTTCTCCAGCGCGACGTCGCCGGTCGATGTGAC
>JAIXTR010000135.1 GCA_027483845.1 Caulobacteraceae bacterium
AGCAGGCTGGCCGAGGCGGCCGACATCAGCAGCGCGCTTCGAAGCATGGTGTTCATCTGGACTTTCATTCTTGCGGCCCCCCGGCCTTGGAACGGGTTTTGGAAGCGCCGAACGATGCCGACGCCTGTCACGTCCGGGGCACGGTCCCGCGCGGGCGTCGACGTAGCTGAACGACGACGGACGGCTGGACCCTACACCTGACGGTGAGCGCGGAAGCTGTCACGCAGCCGACATGCGGGCAACGAAAAGGCGCCACACTGGCCGCCAGCGGTCGCTAAACATTACGGATTTTCCATGATGTGCGGCGAAATCGCCACACATGCGGCGGTTGAGGGGCAAACCTATCCCCTACCGCTGCAACAAGCCTGCAATGTTCGGCTCAGGCGATCCGGCGCAGGGCGGCCGCAAGGTCGTCGACGGCGGCCTCCGTCGTCGCCCACGAGCACATGAAGCGCACCGAGCCATCGAGGAATCGATAGACGAACCAGCCGGCCGCCTGCAGCGCCTGGAGCCGGCCTTCGTCCATCTCGACGAAGACCGCGTTGGCGTCGACGGGATGGTTTACTCGGAACGGCATGGCCGCGGCCAGCCTGCGGGCCATGGCGTTGGCGTGGGCGGCGTGGCGCAGGAAGGCCCCGTCCTCCAGCATCCCGATGAAGGGCGCGGCGTAGAAGCGGCCCTTCGACGGGAGCTGGCCCGACTGTTTCAGGCGGGCGTCGAACCGGCGTGTCAGGGTCTTGTCGAACAGGACGATCGCCTCGGTCGGCGTCATGCCCGCCTTGGTGCCGCCGATGACCAGCAGGTCGATGCCCAGGTCCTTGATCGCCTTGAGGTCGAAGCCGGCGGCCGCGGCGTTGGCCAGGCGGGCGCCGTCGAGGTGGACGCCGTAACCCTTGGCCTTCACTGGGGCGATCAGCGCCTGAAGCGCCTCGGCCGTGTAGACCGTGCCGTACTCGGTCGCATTGGTGACCGAGAGGGCCGCGGGCGGTTGCCAGTGCGGCTGGTCGGGGGCGGCGAGGGGCGCGGTCAGGCCGGCGGGGTCGATGCGGCCCGACGCGCCGGGCAGGCCGGCGATCCGCAGGCCGTGGCCGAAAAAGCCGGGGGCCCCAGTCTCGTCAGTGGCCACATGGGCATGCTCGTGCGCCAGCACCGCCTCGAATGGCCGGCACAGGGTGGCCAGGCAGATGGCGTTCGCCGCCGTCCCTGACGTGACGAACCGGACGTCGGCGTCGGCGTCGAGCAGATCCCGCACCAGGTCGGCCGCCCGGGCGCTGATGGCGTCGCTGCCATAGCCCGAGGTAAATCCGCCGTTGTTCGCGGCCACGATCGCGGCCATCGCCTCCGGCGTCGCCGGCGCGGTGTTGTCGGACGCGAAGTCATAGCGGGCCATCCGGTGGCCTTAGATGACTTTCGGCGGACGGAGCAAGGCGTCAGCCGTGCGCTTTCGCCCAGGCGCGGACCTCGTCGACGAAGAGGGCCGGTTCCTCCATGGCTGCGAAGTGGCCGCCGGAGGGCATATCGGCCCAGCGGACGATGTTGTAGGCGCGTTCGGCGAAGCTGCGGGGCGGGGCGGAATAGAGGGGCTCGCCCGGGAAGTTGGCGAAGGCGGTCGGGGTCTCGACCCGCTCGCCGGGGGCGAAGGCGACACCGCCCTCCTCGACCAGGCCGCGGTAGTACCAGGCGCCCGTCGCGAAGCTGTCGGTCATCACATAGAGCATGATGTTGGTGAGCAGGCGCTCCTTCGGATGGACCTGGTCTAGCGACTTGGTCCGCAGGTCCGACCAGTCGTGGAAGCGCTCGGCGATCCAGGCGGCCTGGCCTACCGGGTTGCCGGCGCCCATCCAGGCGATGGACTGCGGCTTGGAGACCTGGAGCCGGAAGTAGGCGCCCATCATCTCCATGGCGCCGGCCTGCTGCGTGGCCCAGGCGACCTCGGCGTCGCCGATCGGGCCGCCGTGGGGCCGGAAGCCCAGCATGTTCAGGTGGATGGCGCGGGCGTTCTTACCGTGCTCCCGGCCCAGCCAGGAGGTGACCATGGCCCCCCAGTCGCCCCCCTGGGCCAGGTAGCTGTCGTAGCCCAGGACTTCGGTCATCAGGGTGTTGAACAGGCGCGCGGTGGTGCGCTGGCCGATCGGGCGCGACGGCTTCGAGGAGAAGCCGAAGCCGGGCAGGGAGGGGATGACCAGGTCGAAGGCGTCGGCCGGGTCGCCGCCGAAGCGCGAGGGGAAAGCCAGCGGCTCGATCGCCTGCCAGAACTCGTAGTGCGAGCCCGGCCAGCCGTGGGTCAACAGCAGGGGGCGCTTGCCGCCAGCCTCGCCGACCACGTGCAGGAAGTGGAGGTCGAAGTCCTGGACCCGCGCCGTGAACTGCGGGAAGCGGTTCAGGTCGGCCATGGCGGCGCGCCAGTCGTAGCCGTCGGTCCAGTGGGCGCACAGCGCCTTGAGGTAACCTTCGTCGCAGCCGTAGGCCCAGCCGTCGGGAACCGCGGGCGCCGGCGGCCAGGGATAGGCGCGCACCCGGTCCAGCACGTCGGTGACCTGGGCTTCGGTCCAGGTCACGTCGAAGGGTTTCATGTCGGCCACGCGCGTCTCCCGATCTTTGGAAGAAGCCTCGCAGGTTTCCCCACGGGGCCGTCAAGCGCCGGGCTTCAGTCCCTTGGACAAGGTGGCGCTAAGCTGGTGGTGGAGGTCGCGGGCGGCGCCGGGGGGCAGCTTGCCGGCCATTTCCAGAACCACGACGCCGTGGGTGGCGGCCCAGAACATGGCCCCGATATGCTCGGGATCGCCGGCCATCTCGCCGGCGGCCACCTGATCCTTGACCCAGGCGCTCATGGTTTCGTGAGCCCGGCGGCCAGCCGCGACAAGTTCGGGCTGATCGTCCGCCATCGGCTGGTTCAGATCGAACATCAGCTTGTAGGTGTGCGGATGCTCGAAGGCGAAGGTCACATAGGCCTCGCCCACCGCCGCCGCCTTGGCCCGGGCGCTGCCGGGCCGTGCGCGGGCGGCCTCGAGCGCCTCGGCAAAGGCGTTGAAGCCGTTGGTGCGGACAGCCGCCAGGATGTCTTCCTTGTCCTGGAAGTAGCGGTAGGGGGTCATGGGCGACACGCCCAGGGCGGCCGCCAGCTGGCGCATGGTGACCGCGTCGGGACCCTTTTCGGCGAACAGCCGCTCGGCGGCGGCGCAGAGCCGCTCGCGGAAGTCGGCGACGTCGGTCTCGGTCAGGACGCGGGGCATTCGACTCGGGGGCTACAGAAAAGGACTTGCCAACGCGTACGGCGTCCCGCACAAATTTACAACGTAAGTTACAACAAAGACCACCGGAGGACGCGACCATGGACGGCGACGTGCGCATCAATCCGTATCTGGCGGGCAACTTCGCCCCGATCCGGTCGGAGGACGATTTCGACCTGAAGGTGACGGGGGAAATCCCGGCCGGCCTGCGCGGGGCGCTGTTCCGCATCGGCCCGAACCCGCAGTTCGAGCCCCGCGATCCCAACCACCACTGGTTCGCCGGCGACGGCATGGTCCACGGCTTCTATGTCGCCGACGGCAAGGTCGCCTACCGCAACCGCTATGTCCGGACGCCCAAGTTCGAGCTGGAGCACGAGCACGGCCGCTCGCTGTTCGGCACCTTCGGAAACCCCATGACCACAGATCCCGTGGCGATGGGCAACGAGGGCGGCGTGGCCAACACCAACATCGTCTGGCACGCCGGCAAGCTGCTGGCGCTGGAGGAGGGCCATCATCCCTTCGCCATGGACCCGCGCACGTTGGGTTCGAAGGGCTACGACCGCGAGTTCCAGGGCAAGGTGACCGCCCACCCGAAGCTCGATCCCAAGACGGGCGAGATGGTCTGGTTCGCCTATGGCGTGGGCCAGATGCCCCTGTCGGCGGGCATGAGCTACGGCGTCACGGCGGCCGACGGGTCGCTGGTGCGGCGTCAGGATTTCCAGGCGCCCTTCGCCTGCATGGTCCACGACTTCATGGTCACCGAGAACCACGCCCTGTTCCCGATCCTGCCGCTGACCGCCAGCCTGGAGCGGGCCATGGGCGGCAAGCCGGCCTTCGCCTGGGAGCCGGAGAAAGGCTCCTACGTGGGCGTGATGCGGCGCGACGCCGACGTCTCGACGATCCGCTGGTTCAACACCGAGTCCTGCTACGTCTTCCACCCGCTGAACAGCTGGGAGGCGGACGGCAAGATCCACTGCGACGTGATGCGCTACGACGTGGCGCCGCTGTTTCCGAAGGCGGACGGGTCGCCGGGCGAGAAGTCCGCTGCGCGCCTGGTGCGCTGGACCTTCGACCTGAACGGGGCGTCGGATGCGATCAAGGAAACCCCGCTGGACGACCTGGACGGGGAATTCCCGCGCGTCGATCCCCGCGTCGAGACGCTGGCGCACCGCCACGCCTGGTACGCGGCCGATCCGACCGGCGCCAAGACCATCCGGCAGACCGCCATCGCCCACCTGGACCTGCAGACCGGGCGGCGGCAGGTCTATGAGTTGACGGGCGGCGACGCGACGTCGGAGCCGGTGTTCGTGCCGCGCGGCGCGGATTCGGCGGAGGGTGACGGCTGGCTCACCGCCGTGGTCTACCGGGCGGCGGAGAATCGGTCGGACCTGCTGGTCTTCGAGGCGCAGGACGTCGCCAAGGGGCCCATCGCCACCGCCGAGATGCCCCGCCGGATGCCCTTCGGCTTCCATGGCAACTGGGCGGCGATCGATTAGGAGATGAAGGAATGAACGGCTGGGATCTGCTCGTCGACCGGGGCGACCTGCGCAAGACCACCCTGGCGGCGAGCGACCCGGACGTCGCGCTGGCCGACGGTGAGGCGTTGCTGGCGGTGGAAAGTTTC
>JAIXTR010000509.1 GCA_027483845.1 Caulobacteraceae bacterium
GCCCAGCCGACGCCCTCGCCTGTCGCGCTCACCCGGCACGGTCCGGTGCGCGGATATGTTGACGACGTCGTCCTGGCCTTCCGGGGCGTTCGCTATGGCGCCGACACCGGCCCCCGCCGCTTCCAGCCCCCCGTCGCGCCCGCGCCCTGGACCGAGGTCGCCGACGCCACGGCCTATGGCCCCGCCTCGCCCCAGCGCGACCGCAACGCCGGCCCCACCGACGAAGACTGCCTGTTCCTCAACGTCTGGACCCCGGCCCTCGACGCCGCCCGCCGGCCGGTGATGGTCTATATCCACGGCGGCGCCTACGCGAACGGCTCAGGCTCGGCCCCGCTCTATGACGGGGTGCGCCTGTGCCAGCGTGGCGACGTCGTCGTGGTCACCCTGAACCACCGCCTGAACGCCTTCGGCTACGCCTATCTCGCCCGCCTGGTGCCGGAGCTGGCCGACAGCGGCAACGCCGGCCAGCTCGACCTCGTCCTGGCGCTGCGCTGGGTCGCCGACAACATCGCCCGCTTCGGCGGCGATCCGGGCCGGGTCATGGTCTTCGGTCAGTCCGGCGGCGGCGCCAAGATCGCCACCCTGATGGCCACCCCCGCCGCCGCGGGCCTCTTCAATCGCGCCGCCACCATGAGCGGCCAGCAGGTCACCGCATCCGGCCCCGGCAACGCCACCCGCCGCACCCTCGCCTATCTCGACGCCTTGAAGCTTCGCCCCGACCAGGCCGGCGCCCTGCGCACCCTGCCCGCCGAGCGCCTCGTCGAAGCCTTGGGCGCGGAGGACCCTGTGCTCGGCTTCGGCGGCCTCTACTTCGGCCCCGTCCTCGACGAGCGGTCGCTGAAGCGCCACCCCTTCTACCCCGACGCCCCGGCCCAGTCGGCGCGCATCCCGATGATCATCGGCAACACCCGCGACGAGACCCGCGCCTTCCTCGGCAATGATCCCACGAATTTCAGCGTCGACTGGGCGGGCCTCGCCGCCAAGCTCACCCCCGCCAACCTGCGCGTCGACATCGACCCGGATACGGTGATCGCCGAATACCGCCGGCTCTACGCCGCCATGAGCCCCAGCGACGTACTCTTCGCCGCCACCGCCGCCGCCCGCTCCTGGCGCGGCGCGATCATCGAGGCCGAGGCCCGCGCCCGCGCCGGAACCCCCGCCTGGACCTACCAGCTCGACTTCCCCGCCGCCGGGCCCCGCCTGCGCGCCGCCCACGCCAGCGACATCCAGCTGGTCTTCGACAACCTGGCCAAGCCCGGCGCCACCGCCAGCGGCCCGGAGGCCCAGCGCCTCGCCGACCAGATGAGCGCAGCCTTCCTGGCCTTCGCCCGCACCGGCGACCCCAATGGCGCGGGCCTCCCCCGCTGGACGCCCTACGACCTCACCCATCGCTGCACGATGGTGTTCGACACGCCCCCGCGCCTGGTCGACGATCCCCGCGGCGCCGAACGCCGGCTCTTCGACAAGGTCCCCTTCATCCAGGCCGGGACCTGACGCGCGACGACCGCGCTTGCCATTCTGGAACGACCGGTCCATAACAGCGTTATGGCCCGACCGATCGAATTCGACCGCGACGCCGCCCGCGACAAGGCGCTGCTGCTGTTCTGGAGCAAGGGCTACCAGGCGGCCTCGCTCAGCGACCTGGTCGAAGCCATGGGCGTCAGCCGCTCCAGCTTCTACGCGGCCTACGGCGACAAGCGCGGCCTGTTCCTCGAGTGCCTGGACCTGTTCGCTGCGCGCACCATCGCCATCCTGACGGAGGCCCGCCGCGCCCAGCCGCCGGTCGAGGCGCTACGCACCTTCTTCGCCCACAGCCTGAACCTTCCCCGCGGCGGCAGTCACGCGTGGGGCTGCCTGCTGGTCAACACCGTGCTGGAGATGGACGAGGTCGACGCCGAGATCTGCGACTGCGCCCGCCTGCGCCTGGCCGAGGTCGAGGCCGCCCTTGAGTCCTGTCTCGCCGACACCGGTTGCGGCCCCGCCCGCGCCAACGAGCTCGCCGGCTTCCTCATGCTGCTGAACGAGGGGATGCGGGTGTCCAGCCGCCGCGCCCTGCCCGAGGCGGCCCAGCGCGAGCAGATCGACACCACCTTCCGCCTGTTGGCGACCGCCCTCGCCGACGTCCCGCTACAAACCTCAGCCCGGTGACCCCGCCATGAAACCCGCCGTCCAGATCGAAGTCCTTCGCGAACTCATGGATCAACTGGACGCCGGGGTGAACGCCGACGCCGGCGGCATCCGCGCCTGCCCGGCCGCGGCCTACACGTGTCCCGACCTGGCCAAGCGCGAGTGGGACGCCTTCTTCCGCACCCATCCGCAGATCGTCGGCATGACCGCCGACCTGCCGTCGCCGGGCAGCTTCCTGACCACCGAGGACGTGGGCGTGCCGATGCTCGTCACCCGCGACGCCGCGGGCAAGGTGCGCGCCTTCCTGAACGCCTGCCGCCATCGCGGGGCCATGGTCGAGACCGCGGTCAAGGGTCAGAAGTCCCGCTTCTCCTGCCCCTTCCACGCCTGGACCTACGACAGCTCGGGCGCCCTCATCGGCGTGCCGATGCAGGACCACTTCGGCGACATCGACCGCGCCTGCCTGGGCCTGGTCGAACTGCCGGCGCTGGAGCTCTACGGCTTCCTGATCGTCCACCCCGACCCCAAGGGCCACATCGACCCCGACGTCCTGTTCCAGGGCGTGGCCGAGGATCTGCAGACCTGGGACTGGGGCCGCTACGCGATCGCCTTCGAGCAGACCCTGGACATGAAGATGAACTGGAAGCTCGCCACCGACACCTTCGGCGAGACCTACCACTTCAAGCGGCTGCACAAGGACACCCTGGCCAACAGCTTCCACGGCGACGTGCTGTCCTACCGGTCCTACGAGCGCAACCACCGCATGATCCTGTGCCTGCGCGCCATCGACGACCTGCGCGGCAAGCCCGAGTCGGAGTGGCGGATCGAGGGCGGCGGCTTCCCCGTCTATTTCCTGTTCCCGAACGTGGTGGTGAACGTCGGCGACAGCCGCATCGCCGTGGTGCGGGTCTATCCGGCCCCCGGCGACCCCGGCCGCTCGATCACCAGGATCACCTACTACTTCGACCGCGACGTGCTGGCGGAGAACCCCGGCTTCGCCCAGCTGTTCTCCGACGGCTTCACCCGCGTCGTCGCCGACGAGGACTATGCGACCGCCGAGACCACCCAGCGCGCCCTGGCCTCAGGCCTGCTGCCCGAGGTGATCTTCGGCCGCAACGAGCCGCCGCTGCACCACTATCACAACGTCTTCCGCACGGCCCTGGGGATGGAGCCCCTGCCCTTCGTCGCCTGA
>JAIXTR010000062.1 GCA_027483845.1 Caulobacteraceae bacterium
CGGGCCGTCGGCGTCCAGCGCCTTCAGGATGCGCGGGTGCAACTCGCCGAACTCGGCGATCACCACCTTGGGACCCAGCTGCAGCCGCGCCGAGCGGCCGGGGTGCCACCAGGATGCATTCTGACCCTGGACCACCTGCAGAGTCGGTGCGCCCAGCTCGTCCAGCAGCGCCAGCAGGTCGCCCTTGAGGTCGAACAGCGGATCGCCCGCGGTCTTGGCCCAGTGCTTCGGCGCGTGCGGCGCCAGGAGCGCGGTCACGGCGGTCCACTGGTCGGCGGGCTGGTCGCCGCGGAAGTTGGGGCCGACCTCGAAGATGGCCGCGTCGGCGAAGCCCTTGCGAGCGTTGCGGGCTGCCGCGTCGATCAGATTGCCCAGCGCCGAGGGACGCATGGTCGAGAGATCCGCCGCGATGGGGTTGGTCAGCACCAGCTCGGGCTGGCCGCCGCCGAACAGCTCGGCCCAGTCGCGCCGCATGAAGCTCCAGGTCACCGCCTCGGCGAAGCCACGCGCCGCCATGGTCCGGCGGGCGTCGCGCATGCGGCGCTGGCGGACGGTCAGCGCGCCGCCGGGCGGGCGGGCGATCTCGGGCAGCGGCAGGGCCGGAAGGGCGTCGAAGCCCTCGATCCGGGCGACTTCCTCGACGAGGTCGGCCTTGCCCTCGACGTCGCGGCGCCAGGACGGCGGGGTCACGGCGTCGCCGTCCACCGCGAAGCCCAGCTTCGTCAGGATCTCGTCGATGCGTTCGGGGCTGACATCCAGGCCCGAGAGCTTCTTCACATAGCCGCGGTCGAACGCCACCGCCGCCGGCGGCGCGGGCGCGTGACCGGCGATGCGGAACTCGGAGGCTTCGCCGCCGCAGAGGTCCAGGATCAGGCGGGTGGCCAGTTCGATGCCCGGAACGACCGACTCCGGGTCGACGCCACGGGCGAAGCGGTACTGAGCGTCGGAATTGATCCCCGTGACGCGGCCGGTTTGGGCCGTCCGGATGGGGTCGAACCAGGCGCACTCCAGGAACACCTCGGTGGTGTCCTCCGAACAGCCGGTGGACTCTCCGCCCATCACGCCGCCGATGCCGATCGGGCGATCGCCGCCCGCGTCGGCGATGACGGACATCTCGCCGCCGAGGTCGTAGGTCTTGCCGTCGAGGGCGATCAACTGCTCGTCGCGATGCGGCGCGGGCGAGGGCGCGCCGGCGCTCGGTTCGGCGGCGCCGCGACCCAGTCGCGCCTCGATCACGTCGCCGACCAGCTTGGCGCGGTCATAGACGTGCAGCGGCCGTGCGCGGTCGTAGGTGATCAGGTTGGTGATATCGACCAGGGTGTTGATCGGCCGCAGGCCGACGCTGATCAGCCGATGTTGCAGCCAGGCAGGCGAGGGGCCGTTCTTCACGCCCTTGATCAGCCGGCCGGCGAACACCGGGCAGGCGTCGCCGTCCACCCGGATCTCGATGGGGCAGGGGAAGGCGCCCTTGACCGGCTCGACCGTGTCCGGCTTCAGGGTCCCCAGGCCGGCGGCGGCCAGGTCGCGGGCGATGCCGCGCACGCCCAGCCAGTCGGGCCGGTTGGGGGTGACCTCGAAGTCGATGACGGCCTCCAGGCCGAACGCCTCGACGGCGCTGGCGCCCACGGCGAGGTCGTCGGAGAGCTCGACAATGCCGTCGGACTCCTCGGCGATCTCCAGCTCCTTGGCCGAGCAGAGCATGCCGTTGGAGACCACGCCCCGGACGGGTCGGGCTTCCAGCGTGACTCCTGAGCCGGGCACATAGGCGCCGATGGGAGCGTAGATGGTGGTCAGGCCGGCCCGCGCATTCGGCGCGCCGCAGACGATCTCAAGCCGGCCGTCCTTGGTCTCGACCTGGCAGACCCGCAGCTTGTCGGCGTTGGGGTGCTGCACCGCCTCGACGATCTTGGCGACGGTGAAGGCGGCCAGGGTCTTGCCCGGGTCTTCCACATGCTCGACCTCGAGGCCGGCCATGGTCATGGCGTCGACCACCTGCTGGACCGTGGCGGTCGTGTCGAGGTGTTCCTTGAGCCAGGAGAGGGTGAACTTCATCGGTCTCTCTCCTCAGCTCAGGCCGGTGGCGGTGTTGGGCGCCTGGAAGGCCGAGAAGCCGTAGTGCTCCAGCCAGCGGACGTCCGAGGCGAACATGTCGCGCAGGTCGGGCATGCCGTACTTCAGCGTCCCCAGCCGATCGATGCCGAAGCCGAAAGCGAACCCCTGCCAGACGTCAGGATCCAGGCCGCAGTTGCGGAGCACGTTGGGGTGCACCATCCCGCAGCCGACGATCTCCATCCAGTCCGTGCCCTGGCCGATCTTCACGTCCGCGCCCGAGCGGTCGCAGCGCACGTCCATCTCGGCCGATGGCTCGGTGAACGGGAAGTGGTGGGGCCGGAAGCGCGTCTCGACCACGGGGGTCTCGAAGTAGCGGCTGATGAAGGTGTCCAGCGTCCACTTCAGGTGGCCCATGTGGATGTTCCGGTCGATGACCAGGCCTTCCATCTGGTGGAACATGGGCGTGTGGGTGGCGTCCGAGTCCGAGCGATAGGTGCGGCCCGGCACGATGATGCGGATCGGCGGCTCCTGACCGTTCGCGATCCAGCTGGGCAGCTTCTCGTTCAGCCGTTGCATGGTGCGGATCTGCACCGGGCTGGTGTGGGTGCGCAGCACCTTGCGCTCGCCGTCCGCATCTTCCGGCAGCCAGAAGGTGTCGTGCATCTCCCGCGCCGGGTGCTTGGGCGGGAAGTTGAGCGCCGTGAAGTTGTGGAAGTCGTCCTCGATGTCTGGGCCTTCGGCGAGGCTGAAGCCCATGTCGGCGAAGACGGCGATCATCTCGTCCAGCACCTGCATGGTCGGATGGACGCGGCCCTTGCGCGCCGGCGGCGCGGGCAGGGACAGGTCGACGAGCTCGGAGGACAGCTTGGCGTCGAGCTCGGCGGTCTCAAGGGCGGTCTTCTTGGCCGCGATGGCGGCGGCGACGGCGTCGCGCAGGCCATTGATCTTCGGGCCCTGCTCGCGGCGCTCGTCGGGCGAGAGCTTGCCCAGGGTCTTGAGCAGCTCGGAGATCGAGCCGGTCTTGCCCAGGGCCTCCACGCGGAGGGCTTCCAGGGCGGCCAGGTCAGCGGCGGCGTCGACGCGCGCGGTGAGCTCGGCTTGCAGTGTGGTCAAATCAGTCATGGGACAGGTGTCCTAGAGGACGTTGAGGGAGAGTGGAACCCGCTCCTCCCTCGCGAGGCGGGGGAGGTGGATCGGTGCGGAACGCGCCGAGACGGAGGGGGCGTCAGGTCGGAAGCTCGGAGCTTGTCGCCTCGCGCCCCCTCCGGCCCTTCGGGCCACCTCCCCCGTCCTCTTCGGGACAGGGGAGGAGCAGGCACGAAAAAGCCCCCCGGCGGTTCGGCCGGAGGGCTCTTGAAAGCTTCAGGGTCTCTGGAGACCTAAGGCTTAAGCCAGCGCAGCGCGAACCTTGTCGGCGATGGCCTTGAACGCGGTCGGATCGGCGCCGGCGATGTCGGCGAGGACCTTGCGGTCCATTTCGATCCCGGCCTTGTCCAGGCCGTGAATAAACTGCGAGTAGGTGAAGCCTTCCACCCGGGCCGCGGCGTTGATCCGTTGGATCCACAGCGAGCGGAACATGCGCTTCCGGACCTTACGGTCGCGGTAAGCGTACTGGCCGGCCTTGTCCACGGCCGCCTTGGCGGTGCGGATGGTGTTCTTGCGGCGCCCGTAGAAGCCCTTGGCTTGCTCGAGAACCTTCTTGTGCTTGGCGTGGGCGGTGACGCCCCTTTTCACGCGTGCCATCTGTCAGATTCTCCTTAGAGGCCGTAGGGGAGCCAAAGCTTGATGATCTTGGTATCAGCTTCGCTCATCACCTTGGTGCCGCGGTTCTGACGGATGTACTTGGCGTTGTGGCTGATGAGGCGGTGGCGCTTGCCGGCGACGCCGGCCTTCAGCTTGCCAGACGCGGTCATCTTGAAGCGCTTCTTCACGCCTGACTTGGTCTTCAGTTTGGGCATTTCACGTCGGGGTCCGAAGATCCCGTCCTCTGGTCGTGTTGATGAACCGCCCTGGCATGCCTTGGGGCCAGGCGGTTCCGAAGGGGCGGGCTATTACGCGGAAATTGCTCCCGGCGCAAATTCTTCTGCCGTCCCCGCGATGACGCCCCCTCATCTCGCTCGTCATGGCCCGGCTTGTCCGGGCCACCCATGATCACGGGAGAGGGGTGATTGACCGCAGTGTCGCCGTCGCATTTCCATACTTTGCCACGGAGATCATGGGTTGCCCGGACAAGCCGGGCGATGACGATCTGTTCTTGGGAGGATGGGGCGCTGAACGCGGTCTACATGATGGCCAGCCGCAAGCATGGAACGCTCTACGTCGGCGTGACGAGCGACCTTATCGGTCGGATCGGTCAGCACCGCGAGGAGGTCCGCGACGGCTTCACGAAAGACTACGGCGTGAAGCGTCTCGTCTGGTTCGAGGCGCATGACGGAATCGAAGCCGCCATTCATCGCGAGAAGCGGCTGAAGAAGTACAAGCGCGAATGGAAGATCAACCTGATCGAACGGGACAACCCGAACTGGGACGACCTTTTCCCGCAGTTCTTCCTCGCAGAAGGCCCGCTCGCCCATCTACAGCCCCGCGAGCCGTCGATGTAGGCGTATTGGCCCGTCTATTGCGTCCGGGCCGCCTCGGCGTGCGCCAGGCCGTCGATGAGCCGGTCCAGGGTGTCCGCTTCGGGCAGCCAGGGCTGTTCTCCAACATGGCTCAGCGCGCTGTCCAGCAGGAGGGATCGGACGCCCCAGGTGTCGAGCAGTTCCTGCGCCAGGCCCTCGGCGTTACGCTCCCCCGACGGCTCGCCGGCGAAGATCGCGAGGTTCGGCGAGACCTGCGCCGCCATCGCCATGGCGACGTCGCCGGATGCGAACGGCCCAACGACGTTCGCACCAATATCGTGCAGGCTGCTGATAAGATTAACGGAGTAATCTTCGTCGCTGCAGACGACAAGAATAGTGTCCATGGGGGTGGTGTTCATGGTCCGAAATCTCCAACGCCTACTGACGGTCCTGTACTTGGGGGCTTAAACGCGCGACCGCGACAGCCGTAGCCTGACGATTGCGTGAGCATGCGGAGCCGGAGCCGCCCACCTGTCGGGCGGCTGCCGAAAAAATTCCAAAGCTTAAGAAAAGCTTAGCCGTACTTGTGTATGAAGGGGCATGAGCCGCGAAAACTGCGGCGCCGGAGACGAGAATGTCAGCCATCTCTTCCGTGAGCCAGTACCTGCCGGTGACCCCGACGGCCCCGGTGCAGGCCAGCCGTCAGGCCCCCACCCCCGTCAGCCGCGACGACGACGCCAAGGAGGCCGCGAAATCGGCGCCGGCCGCGAAAGCCCCGGGCACCGGGACGGTCGTGGATATCCGCGCCTAGACCCTAGGCCAGCCGGGGCGTTCGCTGGATCACCGCCCAGGCGAACCACAAAGCCGGCAGGATCAGCAGCGCCGAAAAGGCGAAGGGCGCCCCGGGCGCGACCAGCGAGAACAGCTGGCCGGCCATCACGGGGCCGCCGATGCGCGCCAGCGCCATGCCGCTCATGTTCAGGCCCAGCATCTCGCCCTGACGATCGGGCGGGGCCGCGCGCGAGATCAGCGCGGAGATGTTGGGGAAGCAGATCGACTGGCCGATGCAGACCAGGGCGAACCCCAGCACCGCCACGTGCCAGGTGGGCGACGCACCCTGTACGACCAGGCCCACGCCCATGAACGCCAGGCCGCCTGTGAGCGTGCGCGCCTCGCCGTAGGCGCGGGCCAGGCGGCCCGACAGCCAGCCCTGGCAGACGGCGCCTAGCAGGCCGATGGCCATGAAGGCGAAGCCGATCTGGCGCGGCCCCCAGCCGAAGCGGGTTTCGGTCCAAAGGCCATAGGTCGCCTCGATCCCGGCGAAGCCGACCACCACGATGAAGCTGATCAGGAGCACGCGGCTGACGATCGGATGGGCCAGGCCCTCGCGCAGGCCCGCCGAGCGGACGCGCTTCTGCGGAGCCTTGTTGGCCGGCCGGCTCTCCCGCACGAACAGGATGACGGCCAGGGCCGAGGCCAGGGCGAAGCCGGCGGCCACCAGCAGCGGCAATTGGAAGCCCAGCGCGCCGCGGCTGGGCTGGGCCAGGAAGCCGCCGATGGCCGGCCCCAGCATGAAACCGGCGCTGAAGGCCGAGCCCATGATCCCCATACGCTGCGCGCGCTTCTCCGGGGGCGTGATGTCGGCCAGGGCGCCCTGCAGCGTCGAGATGTTGCCGGCGAAGATCCCGGTCAGGAACCGCAGGCCGAAGGCCACCAGGATGTTGGGCGCGAAGGCCAGGGCGGCGTAGCTGAGCCCCACCATGGAGCTGGTGATGATCAGCACGGGCCGGCGGCCGATCCGGTCGGACAGCTTTCCCCAGAACGGCTCGCCGATGAACTGTCCCACAGAGAAGGCCGAGAACAGCAGGGTCACCTGCCAGGCGGGCGCATCGAAGGCCTGGGCGAAGAAGGGCAGCAGCGGGATCACCAAGCCGAAGCCGGCGATCATCAGGAAGATCACGCCCAGCAGGATGACCAGCGCCCGCCGTTCCTCCGCCGGGGGCAGGGCGGCCGTCACGGGATAGCCTGGGGTGTCTGGGCCAGGCGCCAGGCCTGCGCCCGCCGCGCCGCGATCAGGGCCAGCCAGATCGAGGGCGCGACGATCATGGCCCCCAGCCAGAAGGGGCCATTGATACTGACGTGGGCGAAGCTCAAGCCCGCGCAGAAGGGGCCGGCCACGCGCGCCAGGGCGCCCATGGCGTTGTTGAGACCGAGGATCTGGCCCTGGCGGTCCGGCGGCGCGGTCTCGGAGATCAGGGCGCTGACGTTGGGCCACGCGACCGACTGGCCCGCGGCGGTCAGGCACATCAGGGCGATGACCATGGCCGGGTGAGTGGAGAACGGCTGCGCGAGCTGGCCGATGAGGGTCAGGGTCATGCCCAGGGCCAGCATCGGCCCGGGACCGAACCGCTCGGCCATCGGCCCCGTGATGAAGGTCTGGGTGAAGGCCGCCGTGATCCCGACGAAGGCGAAGCACAGGCCGATCTCCTTCGGACCCCAGGCGAAGCGCGCCTGGGTCCACAGGCCGAAGGTGCTTTCGATGCCGGTGAAGGCGAAGCCCACCAGGAAGGTCAGCAGCATCAGTCGGCCGATCACCGGATGCCGCACCGCCTCGCCCGTCGCCGCCCAGCGGTTGGGGCGCTCGGTGATGTGCGGCTGCCGGTCACGGCTCTCGCGAATGAACAGCAGGATCGAGGTGGCGGACAGCGCCGACAGGCCGGCGCAGATGAAGAGCGGGATCTGGAAGCCGATCGGTCCGGCCTCCGGGTGGGCGAACAGGCCGCCGACCGAGGGTCCGACGATGAGGCCGACGTTCCAGGCGGCGCCCATGTAGCCCATGGTCCGCGGCCGCTTCTCAGGCGGCGTGACGTCGGCGATGTAGCCCTGGATCACGGCGCCGTTGCCGGCGGCCAGGCCGCCCAGGAACCGGATGGCCAGGGCCGCCCAGACGTTCGGGGCAAACGCGAGCGCCAGATAGCAGAGGAAGTTGGCGCAGAGCGTCGAGATCAGGATCGGCTTGCGGCCGTACTTGTCCGACAGCCGCCCCCAGAACGGCTCGCCGAAGAACCCGCCGGCGGCGTAGGCCGAGAAGACGAGCGCGATCTGCCAGGGCTCGGCGTTGAACGACTTGGCGTAGAAGGGCAGCAACGGGACGATGATCCCGAAGCCCAGCATATTGATAAAGATGGCGGCTATCAGCGACGGCGCCGCCATGCGAGGCGGTGTCGCCTCCCGCGGCGCAAGGTCTGACATGCCCCGGTGTTAGGGCGGGCGGCCGCTGCGGGCAAGCGAGTGGAAGGTCCAGTATGCAATTCCCGCACGAGCGTTGGCGCGGGGCCACAGGGCCTTACGGGTTCTGGCGCTTGAGCTCCGCGCGGAACGCCGCTTCCTGCTGGACGTAGAAGGCCTTGCAGCCGGCGGGATCGACGAAGGCGTCAGCCTTGCCGGCGTCCAGCGCGGCCTTCTTCGCCGCCAGGCCGTAGAACGTGGCGTGCGAGGCGAGGAAGACGTCGCAGGGCAGCGCCTTCCAGGTGGCGAAGCTGTGCTCGTAGTCCGCCGTCTGGCCGGGGTAGGTCTCACTCTTGCCGATCTTGTAGCCCGGCAGGACGCTGGATGAGCAGTGGACCTGGGCCTGACGCACCTTGCCGGCCACGGTGACCGGGAAGGTCCAGGTGGTGCAGCCCTTGGTGTGGCCGCCGGTCACGTGGGCGGTCAGGGTCCAGCCGCCGAAGGTCACCTGCTGCTTGTCCTTGAGGATCACGTCGGGCTTCACGGGCTCGTATTCGAACCGCGCGCCCTTGAGGAACGGGTCGCCCCGCCCGCCGGCGGCGATGATGGGGCCGTCCGCGGCGCTGGCGTAGAGGCGCGCGCCGGGCGCGGCGCGCTTGATCGTGGCCAGGCCGGCGGCATGGTCGAAGTGCTGGTGGGTGTTGAGCAGCACCTTCACCGTCGACGGATCGAAGCCCAGGGTGCGGATGTTGGCCACGATCTGCTTGCCGGTTTCGGCGTCGCCGCCGTCCAGGACGATCAGGCCGTCCTTGCTGGTCAGCAGGTAGGCCGCATAGTCGACAGAGCCCACGTAGTAGATGCCCTCGCCGATCTTGAACGGCGCCGTCGGGGCGTCCGGCTTCTCGGCCGAGACGGCGGGTGAAACGAAAGCGGCCGCCCCAAGGACGGCCGCGATCTGACGTGCAAAGCTTCGGATGGTCACAAACGCTCTCGCTATCGCGGC
>JAIXTR010000466.1 GCA_027483845.1 Caulobacteraceae bacterium
CTGATCTTCACCCCCGCGCTGGGGTCGATCTTCGCGCGCAAGGCCGCGGTCGACGAGGAACTGCTGGCCGAGATCGCCAAGTCCGAGCACGGCGATCCACGCGAGCTGAAGGGCTTCATGGGCTGGTATGCCCGGACGCTGACCTACCTGGGGTCACACCCGAGCCGCACGTTCCTCGGGGCGTTGGTGATTATCTTCGCGATCATCTTCTGGTTCGGCGCGACCAAGCACAAGACGGAGTTCTTCTTCTCCGACGACCCGGAATCCGTGGACGTCTACGTGAAGGCGCGCGGCAACCTCTCGCCGGAGGCGCAGGACGGTCTGGTGCGCCAGGTCGAGGCGCGTCTGTCCGGTATCAAGGGCGTGGAGTCCTTCTATGTCCGCTCCGGCGGCTTCACCTCCAACGGCGGTCCGAATTCCGCGCCGAACGACACCGTGGGCCGCATCCGCGTCGATTTCGTCGACTACGAGGAGCGCATGAAGCTTGGCCTGCAAGGCCGCGACATCGAGAACGCGCTCAAGTCGCGGCTGGGCGAGGTGCCGGGCGTGCAACTTGAGGTGCGGGGCCCGCAGAACGGTCCGCCGGTCGGCAAGGACATCCAGGTCCAGCTCCGCAGCAACGACCCCGCCGCGCTCAATCAGGCCGCCAACCTGGTGAAGGCCAAGTTCGCCGCCGACCGTCAGCTCGTCGAGCTGGAGGACAACCGGACGTCGCCCGGCATCGAGTGGAATCTCGCCGTCGATCGCGAGGCCGCCGGGCGCTATGGCGTCGACGTGCTGTCGGTTGGCCAGACCATTCAGTTCCTGACCGGCGGCGTGCTGATGGGGCGCTATCGCCCCGACGACGCCGAGGACGAGTTGGATATCCGCGTCCGCTTCCCCGCTGAGGCCCGCAACGTGGCGGCTCTTGAACAGCTGAAGATCACCACGCCCACCGGCCCAGTGCCCGCCAGCTACTTCATCAAGCGTGTGCCGTCGCAGCAGGTGACCCAGATCCAGCGCCGCGACGCCCAGCGGCTGGTGATCATCCAGGCCAACACGGTCGAGAACGTCGCTTCGAACCTCAAGATCGAGGAACTGCGGCCCTGGCTCGAGAAGGCGCCAATCGACAGCTCGGTCCGCTGGAAGTTCACCGGCGCCGACGAGGAGGGGGCGGAAGCGGCGCAGTTCTTCATCGCCGCCATGGCCGCCTCGCTGTTCATGATGTTCGTGATCCTGCTCTGGCAGTTCAACAGCTTCTACGGGGTGGTGGTGACCCTGTCGGCGGTGATCCTGTCGACCGTCGGCGTGCTGCTGGGCGTCCAGGTCAATCTCGGGAACACCTTCCCCTATATCTCGGTGATCATGCTGGGGACGGGGATCGTGGCGCTGTTCGGCGTGGTCGTGGGCCACAACATCGTGCTGGTCGACACCTTCTATCACCTCCGCCGCGAGGGCTATGCGGCGGACGAGGCGGCGATCCGGGCTGCGGCGCAGCGGTTCCGTCCCGTGGTGCTGACGACGCTGGTGACGGTGGTTGGCCTGTTGCCGTTGATGTTCCAGATCCATCCGAACTTCCACACCGGCCATATCGAGTACAAGGCGCCGGGCTCGACCTGGTGGGTGCAGCTGTCGGCGTCTGTGGTGTGGGGTCTGTCGTTCGCGACGCTTCTGACCCTGGTGCTGACGCCGGTCATGCTGGCCGCGCCGAAGGTCTACTCGCGCCGCTTCGGTTGGATCCGCGACCACACGGTCGGCAAGCCAAAGCCGAAGGTCGGCGCGATCCTGCGTCCGGTCCGCAAGGACGACGTCCCGCGAGCCGCGGAATAAGACGTGACCGACGGGCTGACGCATCGCATCGCGACCCTTGAGGATGCGCCGGCCTTAGCCGAGGTCATGGACGCAGCGATCGCGGAGTTGCAGCGCGGTTTCCTCGATCCGGCCCAGATCGCCGCCAGCCGGACGATCATGGGACTGGACCGCCAACTGCTGATCGACGGCACCTACTTCGTGATCGAAGCCGCGATGCCGGGAGAGCCGCCCCGGATCGCGGGCTGCGGCGGTTGGAGCCGGCGGGCCACGCTCTACGGTGGAGATCACACCCCGGGCCGCGACGCGGCCTTGCTTGATCCGCGGACCGACGCGGCCCGGGTGCGCGCCATGTACACCCATCCAAGCTTCGCCCGCCGCGGCGTCGGACGTCTGATCCTTGACCTGTGCGAGGCCGCCGCGCGGGCTGAAGGCTTCGGGCGTGTGGAGCTGATGGCGACGCTGTCGGGACGGGCCCTCTACAGCCAGTGCGGCTACCGCGATATCGAGGCGATCAATGATGACCGGGGCGGCGCGCCCGTACCGCTGGTGCGCATGGGCAAGGCGCTCGCCCCACAGCCTTAAGGCCGCGGCTGGACAATTTTTCAATCCAAGCGGAACCGTAGCGCCCCTCGCAAGCTCTTCAGGGGCGGCCGTTTGCGTGTCGGCCGGACCTTGAGGGAAGCCTGATGACCCAACCCATTTTCCGCCCGCTGGCGTTGGCCGCGACCGCCGCCCTTCTCCTGACCGGCGCCGCCCAGGCCCAAGCCCAGGATTCGAAGAAGCCCGCCGACCGGAAGGAGGCGTCGGATTCGCCGTCGAAATACGAGGCCACGCGCAAGCAGGCGCTGGAGATCGGGTCCCAGCCCGCCCGCGACATGGGCATGACGAAGCGGGACATCCCCCCGGTGTTGGAGCAGGCGCTGGCCGACCCGTACGGACTTCGGGGCCTCAAGACCTGTGCGCAGCTGGCTGGCGCGGTGCGCAGCCTGAACGAGGCGCTCGGCCCCGACTATCAATCGGGTGGGGAGTACCGCGAGAACCGCGTCGGCAAGTTGGCGGCGGCCGGCGGCAAGAGCGTGATCAACAGTATCATTCCGTTCCGCAGCCTCGTCCGCGAAATCACCGGCGCGGCGCCCGCCGACCGGCACATGAACGCCGTCGTCGACGCCGGTTTGGCCCGACGCGGCTTCCTGCGTGGAGTCCAGTACAAGCAGCGCTGCAAGACCACCTCGTAGCGCGGGCGCCTTCGGTCTCAGCTGCGAACGCCTCTCAGCTTCGGTGGGGCGCGGAACGCCGCGGTCGGCGGCCACGTTGGGCGAACAACCCAATGGAGCTGCACACATGGCCACTTCTGAAAAATTCGACGCCGTCGCCCTGCTGAAAGCCGACCACCGCAAGGTCGAGGATCTGTTCGCCCAATTCGAAGCCGCCAAGGGCGACGGTAAGAAGAAGGCGCTCGCTGAGAAGATCTGCATGGAGCTGACCGTCCATACCAAGATCGAGGAGGACATCTTCTACCCGGCCTGCGAGGGCAAGGTGGAAGAGGATCTGCTCAAGGAAGCCTATGTCGAACATGACGGCGCGAAGGTTCTGATCGCCGAAATCGAGGCCGGTGGTCCCGACGACGAGTTCTACGACGCGAAGGTCAAGGTGCTGTCCGAGATGATCGAGCACCACGTGAAAGAAGAGGAACAGCGCGTTGAAGGCATGTTCGCCCAGGCCAAGAAGGCCGGCTTGGACATGAACGCGCTGGGCGATCAGATGGCCGCCGAGAAGGAACAGCTCATCGCCACCTACAAGTCCGGTGGCCTGCCGCGGCCTGAGGTCAGCACCTTGAGCGGGACGTCCCTGGCCTGATCGGCGACGGCGCGGAGCCGCAATCGCGGGTCCGCGCCGCGCTCGGCCCAAATTTCAATCCACGCTGAACCAAGCGGCGCCTGTTTCGTTCGTCCAACCCGAGGTTGGCAGGCACAGGTACAAGCGGTGACACCAGGGGACAGGCTGAAGGTCGAGGCGCCGGTGGCAGCCGCCCAGGAGGCGTTGTCCGACCGGGTGGATCTCGCCCTCATCGCGGTCGAGCGGACGCGGATGCCCATGGTGGTGGCCGACGCCCGCCTGCCGGACTGGCCCATCGTCATGGCGAACCGGGCGTTCTTGGACCTCACGGGTTACGCGGCTGAGGAGGTGCTGGGTCGCAACTGCCGCTTCCTGCAGGGGCCCGACACAGACCCCGAGACCGTCAGACGGTTTCGGGATGGCATGCAGCGCGAAGAGATTTTTGAGATCGAGTTGCTGAACTACCGCAAGGACGGCTCGAGCTTCTGGAACTCCGCGCGCCTCAGTCCCGTCCACGATGAAGGCGGCCGCTTACGCTACTATTTCGGATCCCAGTGGGACATTACGGAGCGCCGCAATGCGGAGCGCTTACGTGAGGCCGAACTCCGGCTCCTACGGGAGGTCGACCATCGGGCCATGAACGCCCTGGCCCTGGTGCAGGGCTTCGTTCGCCTGAGCCGCCGCGATACGGTGGAACGGTTCGCCAGTTCGGTGCAGGGGCGTGTCGATGTGTTGGCCCGCACGCACACGATGCTGGCGCGAACGCGCTGGGCCGACGTGACCCTAGAACACGTCCTTCACGGCGAACTCCCCGCACCGGCCGCGAAGCAAACGGTGTTGGAGGGGCCGAAGGTGCTGGTCTCGGCGGACCGCGTGCAGCCGCTCGCGCTTCTCTTCCATGAACTGGCGTCAAATGCGGCCCTGCACGGCGGGTTGGCCGAGCCGGAGGGGCGGCTGGAGATTACCTGGCGGCCCGGTCCGACCCCTGGGGTCGTCGACATGGCCTGGTGCGAGCACTGCAAGTCCGACGTCTCCCCCGGCGCAACGGGCTTCGGCCTGCGGCTGGTCTCCTCCATCGTACGCCAGCAGCTTCAGGGCAGCCTGAGCCAGACCTGGAGGCCGAAAGGTCTGACCACGGAGCTGAGCTGTCGCGTTGCGGCGATACCGTGATCCCGCAGGGCCTTTCAGCACCGCTCGATGCGCCGACGAGGGCGCTTAACCGCGAACAGTGGCTGACCCATATCGCCGTGCTGCTGCGGCCCTGGTTTTCGAGCCATGGGTTTGAAATTCCCCTGCGCGTCCGGCTGGGCGTGGGGGCGCTAGGTCACAACCGACGTACCCTGGGCGTCTGCTATCCGCAGGTCGACCGCGCCGGGTTCCGGCACGTCACGATCTCGCCCTTCATCGACGATCCGATCCTCGTGGCCGCGGTTCTGGCCCACGAACTCATCCATGCCGGCCTGCCGGCGGACGTTGGCCATGGCCCCGCCTTCAGAGCCGTCGCACGTCGCGTGGGGTTCGAGGGCCGACTGACCGAAGTGTCACCGGGGCCGGCGCTGCGCGCTGTAATCGTCGAGGCCGTCCGGCGGGCAGGTCCCTATCCCCATGTGGCCTTCGCCTAGCCAGTCAGCCCCGGTTCATCTTTCGTGACGCACGATCGGGGCATAAGGAGAGGGAACATGAAGGTTCTGCTCGCAAGTCTGACCGCGACACTCGCCATGGGGCTGCTTGCGCCAGCGGCTCAGGCGACGGAGGCCCCGCGCCCGAAGCAGGCGTCGATTCCCTTTGTAAACAACGACGGCATCCGCGATTGGCGCGCCACAGACCGCCAGACCCTGTACGTGCAGGACAATCGTCGAAAGTGGTACCGCGCGACGCTGTTCGCACCTTGTCTGGACCTGCCCTTCGCCCAGACGATCGGTTTCGAGACGCGCGGGACCGACACCTTCGACCGGTTCTCGACGATTGTTGTCCGCGGGGATCGCTGTCCCCTGAGCAGCCTCGAGGCCAGCGAGCCGCCGCCCAAGCGCCAGTAGACGGCGCCGGCCGCCGGCCTACGGTTCCGCGAAGCCCTCCACCGACAGGTCGAGCCGGCCCAATGCTGGGTCGCCCCGGAAGATCAAACCCCCGCGCGCCTCGCCCCGGCCTGGGACATAGGTGAAGCTGGCGTGCCGCTCCTCCGGCGGTGCGCCGGCCGCATTGAGCACACCTCGCACCTCGACCTGGGCCGCCGTCGCGTGGCTCGCGTTCCGCACGACGATCGGAACGACGTGGGCGGCGTCCATTTTCATTGCGGGCTCGGCGTTCACGGACAGGCGGGGCGGGCCATCCCGTTCCATCGTGCCCTCCCAGAGGGAGTAGCCAATGACGCCCAACGTCAGCGCGAGGCCAAGGCCCGCTGCGGTCCATTCCGCGATCGGGGTACGGTCGGCCAGGCTCGGTCTCGGTTTGCGGGGCGCCATGCTAGACCACCAGACGGGCGACGGCGGCTCCAAGCGCCGCGGGGAACCCGAGCACCACGACCGCGCGTACCGTGTCACTGACGCCGCCATCCAGGCGTCCGAAGGTCCACAGGATGTACAGGCTCACCGACAGGGCGGCGCCATAGCCGGCCAACGTATAGTGGAGGAAGGCGCGGACGTGGCTCTCATGCGCTTCCTGGCCCGCGAACCCCACCGAGAACACCAGGGCGTGCAGGGTCAGCAGCGACGCGACGATGAGGGCCAGGGCATGCCACGGCGTCATCTTGAAACTGATCAGGATCATCTCCTCCGTCGGCGCCACGTTGAAGGCGAAGAACAGGGCCCCTGCGGCCATCAGGAACAGCTGCCCGAGATATCCGGCGCGGTCCTCTCGGGACCGCCCTTTCGATCCCGCCTGAAGCTGCTTGTTGGCGAGGACAGCGCCGATGCTGGCGGGGGCGGCCTGAACGGCGACCATGCCGATCGCGTCGCGTAAGCTGGTGTCGCCCGAAAACAGGCCCAGCACGCCTAAGAGCAGGCCAGAGATCACATAGCCGACGAGCACGGCAGCCAGGGCGTCGAGCGCATCATCGGCGAGGTCGGTCGTGTCCCGGAAACCGGCAAAGCGGCTGAGACCAAAGACCACCGCCAAGGTGATGACGAGAAACAGGGCCAGCCGGACACGGTCCATGTGGACGCCGAACGCCCACATCTCCATCGTCATTAGGAGCGGAAAACTGAAGATCAATGCGCCCGCCGACGCTCGGGCCAGCCCACGCGCGTAGGTTTCCTCGGCAGCGGGCGGCGTCGCCGCTCGGGCGGGGCGTTTCATGGCCGGCCAACGGACGCCGCCCAAGCTTGGTTCCCGATCGCAAGCCGTTCCTCGGAAATCAGGGCGCGATCCCTGGCGAATGCCGCCCTGTTCCTTACAATGGCGCCGAAATTGTCTAGTCGAGAGGTCTGTTTCCCCGTGTCTGCTCCGCCTGAGGCCAGCTCGATCGCGTCGGCCGGCGAGACCGCTGGCCGGGCGCAAACCCGCGACATCGCCCGTCGGCTGCGTGAGCAGATCCAGTCGGGGGCGCTTCCGCCGGGTGAGTGGCTGCGCGAGATCAAACTGTCCGACGAACTCGGGGCCAGCCGCGCCACCATTCGCGAGGCGCTTCGGGTGCTTGAGGGCGACGGTCTTGTTCAGCTCGAGAAGTTCCGTGGCGCCCGGGTCTCGGCGCCGACGCCTTATGAGCTGTTCGATGACTTCGAGGTTCGCGCTGCACTGTTCGGGCTGGCGGCGCGCTTCGTCTGCTTCCGCGCCAGCGACGCGGACGTGGCCGAGATCGTCGACCGTATCCAGACCCTGGTGCGGACGGCCGGCCAGCTGTCGTCAAAAGCCCGCTTCGACGAAGGTGTGGAGATCGGCAGTCTGATCAGCCACCACGCGAGCAGCGATGCGCGGACCATGCTGGCCGCCTCCCACCGCAAGGCGCGCTGGCACGTTTCGGTTCTGGGGTTGGATGAGCGCGGGGCGATCGGCCCGCTGGATGACTGGCGCGAGCTGGGTGAGGCCCTGGCTAACCGCCAGGCGGACAGGTCCGCCGACGCCGCCCGCCGGATCGTCTACTTCATGCAACAGGAGGTCACGAAGACGCTCCTGTCTCGGGGCGATCTGGGACGGCTCGCGGGCTAGGGCGACCTCAACCCCATTACGGGATGGACCGCTTGTCGTTGATGAAGTCGACGTCCGGGTTCTCGCCGACGAACATCGAGATCGCGTCGACGAAAAGACCCTTTCCGCCCCAGGATGGTGCGGTCAGCTTCGGACCCGGGAGGAAGGCCGCCTTCCAGGCCGCGTAGTCGTCGAACCACAGCTCGGCCACGCGCGGGTAGGGCGCGGTCTTGGTCAGCGCCTCGTAGCTCACGTAGCGCTTCACGCCGGGCAGCCGCGCGATCTCCGGTGCGTGGGTGTCGCGGTACCAGGCGTCGCCCTGCTCGGCGGTCACGTCCTTCGGATACCGGAAGAAGATGATCCACCGCAGGTACGGCAGCTCCTTCGGCGGGGTGTCCTTGTTGATGTAGACGTGTTGCGGATTGACCGGGATCGAGGCGGTGGTGGATTCGAATGGCGGGGCGTTCCAGCCACCGGGCGGGGGCGTGAAGGATTGAAGCCCACCGTAGATGTTGTTCGGTCGGGTTTCCTGAAAGTCGGCGAGACTGTCGAACTGGATCTCGGTCATGCGGCCGTACTGCAGCGGGTAGGCCTTGCGGGCCTCCTCGGTCGGCAGGTAGCTGCGGTAAGAGACGTAGTTGCGCTGCCACGCCTTGAAGGCCCGCCGCACCTGGGGGGCGTGGAAGGTCATGTACCAGCGGTCCAGGACCAGCTGATCGACGCCGGGTTTCAGGTCTACCAGGATGTAGTGCTTCATCGCGCCCACGGCGTGCGCCGGCGTGGCGCTGGCGGCGGCGAGGCTGGCGAGCCCGGCTGCCAGGGCGGTGCGGCGCGTGAGGTTATCCGACATCCGAAGCTCCTTAGGGCAGGGCGAGGGCGACGAGCCGATGCGGCTCGGACCGGAAGCCCATGCCGCACACGATGAACTGGCGTCCGCCAGCCATGTAGGTCATCGGCGGCCCGAGGGTGAAGCCGGGCAACGCGATCTCGGCCACCAGCTCGCCCGTCGCCTTGTCGTAGGCGCGCAGGACCTTCTGCCCGTAGCGCGGATCGTGCGGGCCCTCGCCGACGAAGAGCAGGGCGCGCGTCAGCAGAGGACCCGCTCGCTGGTTGGAGCCGATCCAGCCCAGGTTGAACGGCCTCAGCCCAGGGGAATCCGTCGCCCCAGGACCGTTCGGCCGGCTCCACATGTGCTCGCCGGTGTTCAGGTCGATGGCGGTGATGCGGCTGTAGGGCGGCTTGATCAGCGGCAGGCCCCGCGGACCGGTGACCACCCGGGCGCTGCCGGCGATCTCCTCGGTCTCGTTGGCCGCCGCCTTGCGGTCGCCGGCCTGGTCCAGGGCCATGGCGGCGATCGACGACTGCGACGGGATGTAGATCGCGCCGGTCTCGGGATCGACCGCCGCGCCGCCCCAGTTGGCGCCGCCCACCCAGGCCGGCCGGGTGATCGTCGGCTTCGTCGCATAGGGCGTGTAGAGGGGCCCCGCCACATAGCCGTCCAGGATCGCCCGCGCCTCGGCGTTGAGCTCGGGGGTGAAGTCGATCAGATCGTCCGGCGTGATGCCCTGGGGCTCGAACGGCGCCGGACGGGTGGGGTGGGGCTGGGTGGGCGAAGTGCGCTCGCCGTCGATGGTGCTCTGCGGGACCGGCCGTTCCTCGATCGGCCAGACGGGCTTGCCCGTGGCGCGGTCGAACACGAACAGGAAGCCCTGCTTGGTGGCCTGGGCGACCGCCTTGATCCGCCGCCCGCGTACGGTGATGTCCACCAGGTTCGGCGCGCAAGGCAGGTCGTAGTCCCAGACGTCGTGATGGACGAACTGGTAGTGCCAGCGGCGCCGCCCCGTCCGGGCGTCCAGGGCGATGAGGCTGTTTCCGTACAGGTTGTCGCCCGACCGGCGGCCGCCATAGAAGTTGTTCGTCGGGCACGAGCCCGGCAGATAGACGAGGCCAAGCTCGTCGTCGGCCGCCATGGGCGTCCAGACGTTGGCGTTGCCGTTCTTCTCGGCGGTTCCGGCCGCCCAGGTCTCGTAACCTGGTTCGCCCTTCATCGGGATCGTGTGGAAGGTCCACTTCAGCGCGCCGGTGCGCACATCGAACCCGCGCACGTCGCCGGGCGGCATCTCGGCCAAAACTTCCCGGTCGTGGATGTACTGACCGACCACGACCACGTCGCGGCAGATGGTCGGCGGCGAGGTGGTCCCGAACAGATCGACCGGATCGGCCGCCAGCTTTCGTTGCAGGCCCACGGTCCCGAGGTCGACCTCGCCGCCCAAGCCGAAGCTAGCGACCTTCTCGCCAGTCGTGGCGTTCAGGGCGATCAGCCGGTTGTCGCCGGTGGCGATGAGAATGCGGCGGTCGGCGCCGTCGGCCCAGTACGCGACGCCCCGGTGCTGGAACCCCTTGCTGGTGAAGCGGCCCCGCCGCCACGTCTGCGGGTC
>JAIXTR010000310.1 GCA_027483845.1 Caulobacteraceae bacterium
CAGTTCTCGCTCTATGCCGTCGCCCCCATGCTCTACCCGGCGCATCTGCGCGCGGCGGGCGCGGGGGCCGCCATCGCGGTCGGCCGCTTAGGGTCGATCGCCGGGCCGCTGATCGCCGGCGAACTCCGCAACGCGGGGGCCAGCCCGGGGCAGGTCTTCCTGTCGATGGCGCCCGTCGCGCTGACCGCTGCGATCCTGTTGGTGGCCCTCGGCCGCGCCGCGAAAGCGCCGCAAGCGTGAGAATGCGAATGACTCGCATGATTGGCTGATCTATAGGGCCTCCCGCAACATTCGAGGGGCCCATGAAAACCGCGACGTCCGCCATCGCCTTGATCCTCGGCGCCAGCCTGTCGGCTGCGCCGGCCATGGCCGCCGAGACGGACGTCACCGAGGTCGTGGTCACCGCCGCGCGCAGCGTCCTGCCGGCCAACGCCCTGCCGCTGACCGTGGACGTGATCGACAAGAGCGCGCTGGACCAGCAAGTGCGGATATCCGGCTCGGTGGTCGACGCCGTCGCAGCGCTCACCCCGTCCTTCTCGCCCACCCGCCAGAAGCTGTCCGGCGCCGGCGAGACCCTCCGCGGCCGCTCGCCGCTTTACGCCATCAACGGCATCCCCCAGTCGACCCCGCTGCGCGACGGGTCCCGCGACGGCTTCACCATCGATCCCTTCTTCGTGGACCGGGTGGAGCTGATCTTCGGCTCCAACGCCCTGCAGGGCATCGGCGGCACGGGCGGCATCGTCAATCAGGTCACCGTCGGCGCGCCCACCACCGACGGCTTCAGCGGCCGGGCCCTGCTGCAGACCCTGGCCGACAATGGCTTCCACGGTGATGGCGCGGGCTACAAGGCCGCCGGCCTCGGCAGCTGGAAGACCGGCGCCTTCGACGCCACCCTGGGCGCGGCTTACGAGACCCGCGGCGCCTACTACGACGGCCACGGCAAGCGCGTCGGCTTCGACGCGGCCCAGGGCGAGACCCAGGATTCCAAGAGCTGGTCGCTGTTCGGCCGCTTCGGCTACGCCGTCTCCGACACCGCCCGGGTCGACCTGATCCTGTCGCGCTTCCAGCTCGAGGGCGACGGCGACTACGTCAACCTCGCCGGCAACCGGACCACCGGCGTCCCGTCCACCGGCATCCGCGGCGTCCCGGCCGGCACGCCGGCCCGCGGCCGCACCGAAAGCGCGGCGGCCTCCTACACCGACACCGACCTGCTGGGCGGTAACCTGGTGACCCAGGCGTTCTGGAACCGCACCCGCGACCTGTTCGGCGGCGACAGCTCGGCCACGTTCCAGGACATCCGCATCGCGCCCCTGGGCACGCTGCTCGACCAGTCGGAAAACCGCTCGCGCAAGCTGGGCGCCAAGTTCAGCTACGAACGCGCCGTCCCCAGCTTCGAGAACCTGACCGCCATCGTCGGCCTGGACCTGCTGAAGGACCGCACCGAACAGGCCCTGGTCCGCACCAACCGCGTCTGGGTGCCGCCGACCGACTACCGCTCCGTCGCCCCCTTCGTGCAGGCCAACCTGGCCCTGTTCGACAAGAAGCTCCGCATCGCCGGCGGCCTGCGCAACGAGAACGTCCAGATCAAGGTGGACGACTTCACCACCCTGGCCTTCTACGGCTCGCGCGCCGTGGCCGGCGGTTCGCCGGAGTTCCACGACACCCTGGTCAACGGCGGCGTGATCTTCGAACCCACGCCGGGCGTCCGCGGCTATGTCAGCTACGCCCAGGGCTACACCGTGCCCGACGTCGGCCGCATCACCCGGGCGATCAACATCAACGGCGTCGACATCGACGACTACCTCGACATCAGCCCGGTCATTTCCAACAACCGCGAGATCGGGCTGGAGGTGAAGCGCGGCTGGCTCGAGGCCAACGCCACCTACTTCTGGTCCACCAGCACCAAGGGCCAGCTGCTGGTCCTGGTCGGCACGGTGTTCGAGGTCCAGCGCCAGCGGGTCGAGATCGAGGGCCTGGAACTCAGCGCCACGGTGCGCACCCCCATCGAGGGCCTGAGCCTGCAGGCGGGCTACGCCGATCTCAAGGGCCGCGCCGACTCCAACGCCGACGGTCGCGTCGACATCGACCTGGACGGCGCCAACATCTCGCCCGACCGGATCGTGCTGGCCGCCAACTTCAACCGCGGCCCCTGGTCCAGCCGCCTGCAGCTGGGCAAGTACCTGTCCCGCAGCTTCGACGGCGCCGATCCGCGCAACAGCTTCGAAGGCTACACGCTGGTGGACGGCTCGGTCCGCTACGACTTCGGCGACCTGGGCGGCCTCAGCCTGTCTGTCCAGAACCTGCTGGACGAATATTACATCGACTACAACACCGACACCCAGCAGCCGACCAACAACGCCCGCTTCTTCTCCGGGCGGGGCCGCACCTTCACCCTGGCCTGGGACTATCGCTTCTGATGGGGCTGATCGACCTGATCCATCGGTGGACGGGGGGCGTCATCGGCCTGGTGTTGGCGGTGCTGGGCCTGTCCGGCGCGCTGCTGGCGCACAAGGACGTCTGGGTGATGCTGCCCCACGCCGCCGACGCCCAGGTCCAGGACACGGCCGCCCTGGCCGCCGCCGCCGAGCGGATCATGGCCGCCCCCGACCGCCCGCGCAGTATCGTCTTCGCCACCGAGACCTTCGGCCTCAACCGGTTGAGCTACCCGCAGGAGGGCGCCGGCGCCTACGCTAGCCAGGCCGGCGAGATCGTCACCCGCTGGTCCAGCCAGTGGGCGCGGCCCGAGGTCTGGCTGTTCGACCTGCACCACCACCTGTTCGCCGGTGACACGGGCGAGATCGTCGCCGGCGTGGCCGGGCTCTGCGGCCTGGGCTTCGTCATCACCGGGGCGATCCTCTGGTGGCGCATGCGCCGGGCCTATGAGTTCCGCCTGTGGCCGCGCAAGTTCGAGCGGTTCGCCATCCTGCGGCATCACCGGGATATCGGCGTGGTCATGGCCCCGATCCTGGCCATGTCCATGATCACCGGAACGATCATGATCTTCCGGCCCGTCGCCGACGTCATCCTGGGTCCCGGCGCGTCGGCGGCCGTCGATCGGGCGCTGAAGGCGCCACCGTCCGATCCCGTGAAACTCGCCGCCAACCCGGACTGGCGCGGCATGATCACGACGGCCCGCCGCCTCTACCCCGAGGCCGAGGTGCGCATCCTCTCCCTTCCCCGCGGCAAGTCCGGCCTGATCAGCCTCAGGCTCCGCCAGCCGCAGGAGTGGCTGCCCAACGGCCGCACCACCCTCTACTTCGCCGCCGACACCGGCGCCCTGGTCCGCGCCAACGACGCGCTCACGATGCCGCGGCAGGTTCAGGCCTACAACGCCCTCTACCC
>JAIXTR010000573.1 GCA_027483845.1 Caulobacteraceae bacterium
GGCGCTGGTACTGGTTCTGCACCTCGGCCCATTGGGCCTTGGCCTTCTCTTCCTTGGTCGGGATCGAATTGACGCCACAGGCGGCAAGCGCCAGGGGCGCGACCAGAATGAGCGCGAGGCTCCGGAAACGACGGATCAGGCTGTTCATCGAAGGTCCCTTGCGATGCCTGCACCAGGCCCGCGATATGTGGACTGCGCATTGATCCGGCGCAATCGCGGCGGCACAAGCGGCGGATGGGAAAGGTCACCCCCTACTACGCGCCCGGCAGCCTCAGCGCCGTGTTCTACGATCGGATCACCAACGCCGACGGCAAGCTGCTGGGCGACGAGGACCTGTACGCCGACCTCGCGCCGACAGGCGGCGACGTCCTGGAACTTGGCGCCGGGACCGGTCGCCTGACGATCGGCCTGGCGCGGCGGGGCTTTGCGGTATGCGGCGTCGATATCTCGCCCGTCATGCTGGCCCAGGCCGAGGCGCATCTGGCGCGCGAGGCGCCGGAGGTGCGCGGACGCGTCGAGCTGCGCCAGGGGGACATGACCGCGCTCAATCTGAAGCGGACCTTCGGGCTGGTGATCTGCCCGTTCTTCACCCTGGCGCACGTGCCGACCGGGGCGGCGTGGCGCAATACCTTCGCGGTCGCCGCGCGACACCTCTCGGACGGCGGCCTGGCCGCCTTCCACCTGCCCAAGCTGGCGCTGATGCAGGGGCTGGAGCCCCCAGACCCGCGTCGCCCTGTGCTGGACCAGCACCTGGGTGAGGGCCGCGCACTGCTGCTGTTCGTCAAGGAACGCAGCTTCAAGCCTGGCGTGAACCGGCTGGAGCAGGTGATCGAGTATGTTCTGGCCGATGAGACCGGCCGGATCGCCCACCGCAGCGCCGAGCGGCTGACCTACTATATGACCGATCCGGCGCCCCTGGCCGCCGCGGCGGGCCTGGTTCTGGATCGACCGCCGATCGACCTGGGCGGCGTCGGCGACATCTACGTCTTCCGCAAAGGCCCTTGAGCTATGCCGCCGCCTTCGGCCGGCTCACCACGGTCACCGGCCACGCCGGCTTCGCCGGGCGCTGGCGGATCTTCTCGCCCTTGAGCCAGATAAACAGCGCCTCCCAGTGGATGGCGGCGACGACGCCGACGGTCATCCAGGGATGGGTCAGCCAGGCGCGGGCGAGATTGCGGTCGGTGAGATCCTGGCGCTGGGCCACGAAGCCGGTGCTGAGCACCCGGCCCGCGGCGTCATCGATGTCGACCAGCACCTGCACCTGATCCCCCGCGGACCGGCCCTTGGGCGGGCGGACCCGGAACGCATAGGACAGGTCCATGTCCATGAACGGCGAGACGTAGAAGCCCTTGTCCGTCGCCTGGCGCACCACGGGCGCGTCCTCGGCGGGGATCAGGTAGCTGTGCCGCTCGCCGAAGGTGTTGTTGACCTCGTAGAGGATGGCGGTGAGCGCTCCGTCCGGATCGTGACACCAGTAGACGGTGAGCGGGTTGAAGCCGAGACCCAGGATCCGCGGCATGGCCAGCATCAGGATCGGGCCGCCATGGGGAATGTCGGCGGCGGCCAGTTGGGTCTCAACCTGCTGCTTCAGGGGCGTGGTCGAGCCATCGCCGTGCTTGCGCGGGTTGAAGCCGACCAGGTTGAAGCGGCGCAGCGAGAAGAGCTTCAGCGCCCGGTCCACCGCCGGCAGCTCGTCCAGATCCAGCAGCAGCATGAAGATGCGGTAGCGCAGCGAATGGCGCCGCGGCTTCAGCCGGGTGTGGGAGACGATCCCGGGATAGAGCCCGGAGGCGAACACTAGGCGGCCGCCTCCGACAAGACGGGCTCGCGCACGTGGATGCGGCCGCTCTCGCCCGCCACCGTCCAAGGCCGGCGGACGCCGCCCAGCTGTTCGGCCACGGCAAGCCCCGACTGAAGTGCGTCCTCGTGGAAGCCATGCCCGAGATAGGAGCCGCAGAACCAGGTCCGCCGGGCGCCCTGGATGTCCCAGAATTCCTGCTGGGCGGCGATCGCGCCGGCGTCGAAGAGCGGGTGATCGTAGACCTCGGTCTTGATCAGCTTGTCCGCGGCGATTTCCTTGTTGGGATTGAGGGTGACGAACAGGTCCGGCGCGTCGGTCAGGCTTTGAAGTCGGTTCATCCAGTAGCTGACCGCCCCCTCGCCCGGCGCATCCCGGCGGCCGATGTGGTTCCAGCTGCACCAGGCGCGGCGGCGCTTCGGCATCAGCACCGTGTCGGTGTGCAGGGCGATCATGTTGCGGCTGTACTTGAAGGCGCTCAGCAGCCGAGTTTCATCCGCCGAGGGGTCGTCCAGCAGGCCCAGCGCCGTGTCCCCGTGGGTGGCGATCACCACCTCGTCGAACCGCTCGCGACCGCCGCCGGCCAGGCGGAGCTCCACCCCGTTCGTGTCTCGCCGCACGCCGGCCACGCGCACGCCCTTGCGCACCTCGCCGCGGAAGACCTCGGTCAGCCGGCTCACATAGGCGCGCGAACCACCCTCGACCGTGCGCCAGAGGCCCCGGCCGGTGATGGTCATCATGCCGTGGTTCTGGAAGAAGCGGATCAGCGAGGCGGCGGGATAGGCGCCGATCTGATCCAGCGGGGTCGACCAGATGGCCGCC
>JAIXTR010000345.1 GCA_027483845.1 Caulobacteraceae bacterium
ACAAGTTCGAGATCTACAAGGACAAGGCCGGCGAGTTCAGGGTTCGGTTCAAGTACAATTCCGAGACGATGTTGTCCTCGGAAGGCTATGCCTCGAAGGCCTCGGCCAAGGCCGCCATCGAGAGCGTCAAGAAGAACGCGCCCGGCGCCGAAATCGACGACACCACCGACTAATCATCCCCTTTCGGCCGGCCGCGCAGGACCTTGACGCTCGCGCGCTTGGTCTTGCCGTCAAGCCGTCGCAGCTTCGAGGCGTAGGTCGGCTTGGTCTTCTTGCGCGGCGGGGGCGGCGGCTTGGCGGCCTCGCGGATCAGGTCCAGCAGGCGTGCGACCGCCGCCTGTCGGTTCATCTCCTGGCTGCGGTGCTCCTGGGCGACCAGCACAACGACGCCGTCCATGGTCAGCCGGTTGCCCGACAACTTGTAGAGCCGGGCGCGAACAGGCTCCGGCAGCGACGGCGAACCACGGACGTCGAAGCGCAGTTCGATGGCCGTCGAGACCTTGTTGACGTGCTGTCCGCCCGGCCCGGACGCGCGGACGGCGCGGATCTGGACCTCGTCATCGTCCAGCCACAGGCTCTGGGTCACCTCGATCGGCATGGGCCCCGCATGCCACGGTTCGGTCTGGCGGACGAGAGCGCCGTCGTGCTAGATCGCCGCCATGCGTCGTGAAGCGCTCCGGCTCGTAACCCTTCTTCCGACCGCCTCCAGCGGGCCGGTGAGGGATGTCGCGCGCTAGATCGAACCGCTGCAGACAGCCGCCACACCAGCCCCGCCGGGATCCGGACGGGGCTTTTTCTTGGCCCGTCCGTCCCCGCCAGATGGAGACGACCCGTTGGACCCGCCCGACAGTCCGCCTTGCGACAGACATCGCCGATGACGCTGCTTCCCTTGACCTTCTCGCAAAAAAACGCTTCACACCCCCGGCTTTGCTGCGCCTGCGTTGCGCGCGTCAGCACGGTTTCATTGTCTCAGGAGAACAATCATGCGCGTCTACTATGACCGCGACGCCGACATTTCCCGCATCCTGGACAAGAAGATCGCCATCGTAGGCTACGGCTCCCAGGGCCGGGCCCACGCGCTGAACCTTCACGACTCCGGCGCGAAGAACGTGGCCGTGGCGCTGAAGCCCGGCTCGGCGACCGCCAAGAAGGTGGAAGCCGACGGCCTGAAGGTCATGAGCGTCGCCGACGCCGCCAAGTGGGCCGATGTGCTCATGGTGCTGGCGCCCGATGAGCTGCAGCGCGGCATCTACAACGCCGAGATCGCCCCCAACATCCGCGACGGCGCGGCCCTGTTGTTCGCCCACGGCCTGAACGTGCACTTCAACCTGATCGAGCCGGCCGCCGGCATCGACGTGCTGATGGTCGCGCCGAAGGGCCCCGGCCACACCGTGCGTGGCGAGTACCAGAAGGGCGGCGGCGTGCCCTGCCTCATCGCCGTCCACCAGGACGCGACCGGCGGCGCCATGGACCTCGGCCTGGCCTATGCGTCGGCTATCGGCGGTGGCCGTTCGGGCATCATCGAGACCAACTTCCGCGAGGAATGCGAAACCGACCTGTTCGGCGAGCAGGCCGTGCTCTGCGGCGGTCTGGTGGAGCTGATCCGCGCGGGCTTCGAGACCCTGGTCGAGGCCGGCTACGCGCCGGAAATGGCCTATTTCGAGTGCCTGCATGAAGTGAAGCTGATCGTGGACCTGATCTACGAAGGCGGCATCGCCAACATGAACTACTCGATCTCCAACACGGCCGAGTACGGCGAGTACGTGACCGGCCCCCGCATCGTCACGGCCGACACCAAGGCCGAGATGAAGCGCGTGCTGGAGGACATCCAGTCGGGTCGCTTCGTGCGCGACTTCATGCAGGAGAACGCCGTCGGCGCCCCCTCCTTCAAGGCCACCCGTCGCCGGGGCGCCGAGCATCAGATCGAGGAAGTGGGCCAGCGCCTGCGCGCCATGATGCCCTGGATCACCAAGAACAAGCTGGTGGACACCGCCCGGAACTAACGGGCGCCATCCGGTTCGATCGAATGGGACGGCCCGGGGGTGACCCCGGGCCGTTTCCGACTCGCCGACACACCCACGTCATCGACTCCGTGCAACTTCCGCCGCGACTGGCCGTTGCTGTCACAACCGGGAGGGCCACATGACCGTTGCGCGCACACTGTTGAAGTTCATGGGGCTCGGGCTGCTGGTCGGCTTGGACCTCCTGCGCCCAAGCCGCGCCGAATACCGCGTCCCCGCCCGCTGGCTGGCGCGCTAGCTGTCGTCGTAGCCGCTGCGCTTGGCCTTGGTATGGGCCCGGGCGGCCTTGTGACGGCTGATCCATAGCTTCTTGTTCTCGACGGCGGCGCGCGGATCTTCCTTGCGCCGCTCGAAGGCCAGTTCGCCCTGTAGCTTCTCGAAGCTCCGGAGCCGGTCGGGATCCAGCTCGCCCGCCTCAACCGCCGCCCGGACCGCGCAGCCGGGCTCCTTGCCATGGGCGCAGTCGGCGAAGCGGCACTTCTCGGCCAGGGCCTCGATATCGGCGAAGGTCTGCGCCACGCCGGCGTCGGCCTCCCAGAGACCCAGTTCGCGCATCCCAGGCGTGTCCAGGATCAGCGCCCCCGAGGCCAGCCGCACGAGCTCGCGGTGAGTGGTCGTGTGCCGGCCACGCTCGTCGGCCTCCCGGATGGCGCCCGTGTCCATCTTCTGCTCGCCGGCCAGGGCGTTCAGCAGGGTCGACTTGCCTGCGCCCGACGACCCTAGCAGCACGGCCGTTCGGCCCGGCGCCAGATGGACGGCCAGCGCGTCCAGACCCTCGAGGGTCTTTGACGACAGCGCCAGCACCGGCGCGCCCAGCGCGATCGCCTCGACCTCGGCCAGCCGCGCAGCGTAGTCGCCTGCGAGGTCGGACTTGGTCAGCACGATCACCGGTGCGGCGCCGCTTTCGTAGGTCGTGGCCAGATATCGCTCGAGGCGCCGAAGGTTGAGGTCGGCGTTCAACGACGCCACCAGCAGGGCCACGTCCACGTTCGCGGCCACCACCTGCGCGCCGCCGCGGGGCCCTGACGCCTTGCGGATGAAAGCCGTGCGGCGCGGGACGATGTGATGGACGAGGGCGGTGGTCTCGCCGGGCCGCGCTTCGACGGCGACCCAGTCGCCGGCGGTGGGCCGGCCGTCTTCGGCAGTGGCCTTCATGAGCGCGCCTGATGCGCGGGCGTCGATCTCGCCCCCGGCGGTCACGAGGCGGTAGCCGCCGCGCTGCTGCACGACGATGCGTCCGGGGATCAGGCCCTGGGCGGCATAGGGTTCAAAAGCGGCCTGGAACGCGTCGGTCCAGCCGTAGTCGGTCAGTGCTGAGGTCAGCAACGGAGATGTCCTTGATGTCGAGAGCCAGGAGGGCGTCGACCGCGGATCATCCCCGGCTGGGGACGGTGGGCTGTCAGGCAGCCGCCGACGGGACGACGCAGCGGAGGGCTGCGCGGGCAATGGGCGACATGTGAACCTCTCCTCTTCTGCCGGCCTCGATAGGACAGCCGGACCTTGGCGGCCGGCCCATCCTGCGTCAAGACAGAGTGAAAGGGGATCGACATGGCCGACGTCGACGTCATCAACAACACTGCAGGCTATAGCTTCGAGGTGAAGATCGGGGACGAGACCGCCTTCGCCGAGTACCGCCTGAAGCCGGGCCAGATCGTTCTGCCGCACACCGTCCTGCCACCGGCGTTCGCGGGCAAGG
>JAIXTR010000669.1 GCA_027483845.1 Caulobacteraceae bacterium
CGGCATCCCCGCGAAGGCGGTCCGCTGGCTGATGATGCGGCATGCGCCGCTTATCCTGCGGCCCGAACTGAACTTGCCGACCATGTCATGGCTGCTGGCCACGCTCCGGAACTGCACGGCCGCGCGCTATGCCCGCAACAAGGGGCGAATGGTCCGTCTGGCGGAATACAGCCGTGACCTGCTGGTGGATCTGCGGCGCGAGACCGGGATCGCCTACGACGAGCGCACACTGGGCACGCTGCAGCTGTTTCGCACCCAGGCGCAGCTGGACGGGGTCTACAAGGACGTGGCGGTGCTGCGCGAGACCGGCGTTCCCTTCGAACTGCTCGACGCCGCCGGTTGCCAGGCGGCCGAGCCGGGCCTGGCGCACGCCCGCGAACCGGTCGTCGGCGGGCTGCGACTGCCCAACGATGAGACCGGCGACTGCTACAAGTTCACGGTGGCGCTGGCCGAACTGGCGGCGGCCAAGGGTGTGACGTTCCGATACGGCGTCGATGTCCGCGCGCTCCGGCAAGCCGGTGGCCGGGTGGTCGCGGTCGATACCTCCGAAGGCGACATCGCTGCGGACGCCTTCGTCGCGGCGCTCGGCAGCTACACGCCGGCGCTGGTCAAGCCGCTGGGCCTTCGACTGCCGATCTACCCGGTGAAGGGCTATTCGATCACCGTGCCCATCGCCGACGCGGCGCGCGCCCCGGTCTCGACCCTGCTCGACGAGACCTACAAGGTGGCGATCACCCGGCTTGGCGACCGCATCCGGGTGGGCGGCATGGCGGAAATCTCAGGCTTCAACAATCGCCTCGAGCCCCGTCGCCGGGCGACGCTGGAGCACTCGCTGCAGAGCCTGTTCCCGGACGCCGGCGAGATCGCCGGCGGGTCCTTCTGGTCCGGCCTGCGGCCGATGACCCCTGACGGTACGCCCATCGTCGGGCCGACCCGTCTGCCGAACCTCTTCATCAACGCCGGCCACGGCACCTTGGGCTGGACCATGGCCTGCGGGTCGGGCCGACTGATCGCCGACATCATGAGCGGCGCGCCGAGCGCCATCGCGCGCGACGATCTCGCCCTCTCCCGCTACGCCGAAGACTAGGACCCAGAGATGACCATCGATCGAATTGAACCGTCCGCCCGCATGAGCCAGGCCGTCGCTTATGGCGACACCGTCTATCTGGCCGGCCAGGTCGGCGCGCCGGGCGAGAGCGTGGCGAACCAGACCAGAGCGATCCTGGCGGAGATCGAGGACCTGCTGGGCCGCGCCGGAAGTAACAAGTCGCGGATCCTGATGGCGACGATCTGGCTCGCGGATATGGCGGATTTCGCGGAGATGAACGGCGTGTGGGACGCTTGGGTCGATCGCGACAATCCGCCCGCGCGGGCGACTGGCGAGGCGCGACTGGCGGCGCCGGAGTACCGCGTCGAGATCATCATCGTGGCCGCCCGCGGAGCGTAGGGCCGCTTAGGGCGCGCTCAGCCCGCGCCGCGGCGCCACATGGGGGCGAGCGGGGGCGCGTCGCCCACCTGGATCATGCCGACGACCTCGAACCCATGGCGCTCGTACAGCGGGATGAGCGCCGGGTTCGACGCCTCGAGATAGGCGTCGGCCCCGTCGGCGTCGATGATCGCGAGCGTGTGCTTCAGCAGCGCCGAGCCGACGCCGCGTCCTTGCAGCCGCGGGTCGACGCCCAGGGTCCAGAGGTACCAGTGCGGGGCCTCGGGATGATGCTGCGCCATGGCTTGGCCCAGGGCGACGGCGACCTCCCCCTGCGCCTCGGTCATGGGCATGTCGAGGGCGGCCATGCGCGCCGGGTCGGCCTGGGTGCCTGGGGGTAGCCACACCGCCGCGCCCTCGAGATCCGGCGTGACGAACACCGTCTTGGCCTCGAAGCCGGGTTCGCCCTGGGCGAACAGGACCTGGGGCCACCAGCGGAGATAGTCGCTGGCCGCCGGCCACCAGTAACGGGTCACCGGGTCGGTGGCGAAGGAAAGGGTCAGGGTGTCGAGGACCGCACCCCGTTCGTCGGCCGCGGCGATTCTGACATCCATCGAAAGCCCTCCCTGGCGGATCGAAAACCGAGGCCGGCGGCGGCGCTCAGCCTGTGATCAGTCGTCGAAGCCGACGAAGACGGTCGCCTCTTGGACGGACTTGCGTTCGGACACGACGGCGTTTGCGGGGAAGGTCTCGTCCGGCCAGCCGAGGGCGATGCTCTTCATGATGACCTGATCGTCTGCGACGCCGGCATGCTCGCGGACCACCGGCGACTGCATGATCCCCTGGCTGTTGATCACCGCGCCCAGGCCACGGGACCAGGCGGCGTTGACCAGCGCGGTCGCCACGGCGCCGCAGTCGAAGGGCGCATCGTCGCTGCCTTCGAGTTCCTTGTCGAAGGTGATGATGACGCAAACCGGCGCATCGAACTGGCGGAAGCCGCGCAGAACCCAGTCCTGGCGCGCGTCCTTGTCGTCACGGGCGATGCCCATGGCGCCGAACAATTGCTTGGCCACGCCGATCTGCCGTTCGCGATGCTTGCCCTCGAAGGCGCCGCCGATGCGGAAC
>JAIXTR010000150.1 GCA_027483845.1 Caulobacteraceae bacterium
ATCGGCGAGGAGTGGTGGAAGGCCGACATCGGCGACGTGTCCGTCGGCCATATCCGCGACTACTACCGGGTGGAGGACGCCGAGGGCGGGCGCTTCTGGCTGTTCCGGGCGGGTCTCTATCGAGGTGGCGAGCCGGCGAAGTGGTGGCTGCACGGGCTGTTCGCATGACCCGATACGCCGAACTGCAGACCACCTCGAACTTCTCGTTCCTGCGCGGCGCATCGCACCCCTGGGAGCTGGTCGCGGGCGCCGAGGCCCTGGGGCTGGAGGCCATCGGCATCTGCGACCGCAACAGCCTGGCCGGCGTGGTGCGGGCCTGGCGGCAGGTGCAGGACCTGAGGGCCGGCGGGTCGAGCCTCCGCGCGCTCACCGGGTGCCGCCTGGACTTCGCGGACGGGACGCCCAGCCTGATCGTCTATCCCTCGGACCGCGAGGCCTATGGCCGGCTGACCCGCCTGCTGACCGTGGGCCAGCGCCGCGCCGAGAAGGGCGGCTGCGAGCTGCACTGGGAGGATTTCCTGGGCCACGCCGCCGGACAGCTGGTCCTGGTCGTGCCCCCCGATCGTCTTGAGCCGACGTTCGAGCGCGATCTCAAGCGCATCCGGGGCGAACTGCCCGACGTCTGGCTGGCCGCCGCCCGGCGGTATGGGGCCCGCGACCTCCACCGGCTCGCCCAGCTGGACGCGCTGGCCCAGGCCGCCGCGATCCCCATGGTCGCCACCAACGACGTCCTCTACCACGGGCCGGAACGACGCCCCCTGCAGGACGTGCTGACCTGCATCCGCGAGACCTGCACGATCCACGAGGCGGGCCTGCGCCTGGCGGCCAACGCCGAACGCCATCTGAAACATCCCGAGGAGATGGCCCGGCTGTTCGCGCGGTTTCCGGGCGTGGTCGAGCGCAGCGTGGAGATCGCCCAGCGGGTCGCCTTCGACCTCGGCGACCTGCGCTACGAATATCCGGACGAACCCGTGCCGCCCGGCAAGACCGCCATCCAGCACCTGCGCGACCTGACCTGGGCGGGCGCGGCGTGGCGCTTTCCCAATGGCGTGCCGGACAAGGTGCGCCAGACCATCCATCACGAACTGGAGCTGATCGAGGAGCTGGACTACCCGAACTATTTCCTGACGGTGCACGACATCGTCCACCACGCCCGGGAGGACCTGAAGATCCTCTGCCAAGGGCGTGGCTCGGCGGCCAATTCCTGCGTCTGCTTCTGCCTGGGCGTGACCGCGGTGGATCCCACCAAGGAGGACCAGGACCTGCTGTTCTCGCGGTTCATTTCGCGCAACCGCAACGAACCGCCGGACATCGACGTCGACTTCGAGCACGCCCGCCGCGAGGAGGTGATGCAGTACGTCTATCGGCGGTACGGCCGGGATCGCGCCGCCATCGTGGCCACCGTCATCCACTATCGTCCGCGCATGGCCATCCGCCAGGTGGGCAAGGCGCTGGGCCTGACCGAAGACGTCACCGCGGCGCTGGCGAGCACCGTCTGGGGCAGCTACGGCCACGACGTCCCCGACACCCATATCCGGCAGACAGGGATCGACCCGGACGCGCCTGAGATCCGCCGCGCGACGACCCTGGCCCAGGAGCTTCTGGGATTCCCGCGCCACCTGTCGCAGCACGTCGGTGGCTATGTCCTGACCCAGCGGCGGCTGGACGAGACCGTCCCCATCGGCAACGCGGCCATGCCCGACCGCACCTTCATCGAGTGGGACAAGGACGACATCGACGCGCTGAAGCTGATGAAGGTCGACATCCTGGCGCTGGGCATGCTGACGGCCCTGAAGAAGAGCTTCGACCTGCTGCCGCCCCTGGCGGACGGAACCGTCGTCAGCGACGTGGCCCACATCCCGCAGGGCGACAAGGCGGTCTACGACATGCTGTGCCGGGCCGACTCGGTGGGCGTTTTTCAGGTGGAGAGCCGCGCCCAGATGTCGATGCTGCCGCGCCTGCGGCCGCAGACGTTCTACGACCTGGTCATCGAGGTGGCGATCGTTCGGCCCGGGCCGATCCAGGGGGACATGGTGCACCCCTATCTGCAACGGCGCGCGAACCCCGATCTGGTCACCTACCCGCAGCCCGGCCCCGGGCACCCCCGCGACGAGCTGAAGGACATCCTCAAGAAGACGCTGGGCGTGCCGCTGTTCCAGGAACAGGCCATGCGGGTGGCGATCACCGCCGCCAAGTTCACGGACGATGAAGCCGACCAACTGCGCCGCTCGATGGCGACCTTCCGCCATGTGGGCACCATCGGCGAGCACGGGCTGAAGTTCGTGAAGGGCATGGTCGACCGCGGCTACGACGCGGAGTTCGCCGAGCGGTGCTTCAAGCAGATCGAAGGCTTCGGCTCGTACGGCTTCCCGGAGAGTCACGCGATCAGCTTCGCGATCCTGGTCTATGCCTCGGCCTGGGTGAAGCACCACCACCCGGACGCGTTCCTGGCCTCGCTGCTCAACAGCCAGCCGATGGGGTTCTACCAGCCGGCGCAGCTGGTTCGGGACGCCCAGGCGCATGGGGTCGAGGTGCGGCCGCCGGACGTGATGTTCAGCGACTGGGACTGCACGCTGGAGGCCAAGGACGACGATCGGGAAAAGTTGCGCCCGGTCCGCCTGGGGCTGCGCCAGATCAAGGGCCTTTCGGACAAGGACGCCAAGGCGTTGATGGCGGCCCGGGAGGCCGGCGCCGACAGCATCGAGGCCTTCGCCCGGCGGACCCGACTGTCGCGCCGGGCCCTGGATCTGCTGGCCGAGGCCGACGCCTTCCGTAGCTTAGGCTTCCCCCGACGCGAGGCGCTATGGGCGGTGAAAGGGCTGGCGGGGGAATGGGGGGCGGAGGCCCACGCGCCGCTCCTGCTGCGTCAGAGCCTGAAGGAGGCGCAGGTCGAATTGCCGTTCATGAGCGATCCGCAGCATGTGGCCGAGGACTATCGCACCACCAGCCTGTCACTGAAGGGCCACCCGATCCGTTTCTTCCGCGAGGACCTGGCCCGCCAGAAGGTCATGCCCTGCATGGCGCTGAAGACGCTGCGCGACCGGCGGCGGATCTCCGTGGGCGGCCTGGTGCTGGTGCGCCAGCGGCCGGGCACCGCCAAGGGCGTGGTGTTCATGACCCTGGAGGACGAGACGGGCATCGCCAACATCGTGATCTGGCGCGACGCCTTCGAGGCTCACCGCAGCCTGGTGATGACCGCATCCTTCCTGGTCGTCCATGGCCAGGTGCAGAAGGAAGGCGAGGTGATCCATGTGGTGGCCGAGGGCTTCACCGATCTCTCGGGCCGGCTGTCGGAGCTCCGCGAGGACAAGGCGGACATCGCCGTCCATTCCCGGGTCAGCGGCCGCCTGATCCGCAGCCGCGACTTCCATTGACTGCGGCTGAGGCTAAGCCGCCTTCGGCCGCAGCTCACGCCCCAGGGCGGCGAAGACGTCGTGCAGATGGAAGGGCTTAGGAATGAACTCGGACCCCGGAACATCCCGTTCCGTCACGTCCGCAGCGACGGTCGCCGACATGAAGACGACGGGCAGGCCAGGATAGACGCTCCGCGCCCGCCGGGCCACGGCCAGGCCGTCGGCGCCCGGCCCCAGGTCGATGTCGCTGATCAGCGCCGAGAGCGGACGGCCCCGATCGATCACCTCGAACGCCGCCGCCCCACAGTAGACCGACTCCACGGTCACCCCGCGCTCCTGCAGGAATTCCCGCAGATTCAGGTTCAGCAGAAAATCATCTTCGACGAGAAGAACCCGGAGCCCGTTCATACAAATTGCCTCTTGGTGGCAATAACCCCCAAGAGTTGTATTTGTATCCGAGGCAACTTTTATTATTTGTCGACCAAGCGTCACCTTGGTCGACACGCATCTTGAAATGTCCAAGGACGCCGCCCCGCAACCGGGGCGGCGTGAGCTCAGAACTTCAGGGCGCGGGCTTCCTTCACGTGCGGCAGGCCCTGGATCTTGGCCAGCAGCTTTTCGGACGGTTCCTGATCGACGCCCACCAGGGCGATGGCGTCGTCCCCGGCGTCGATGCGGCCCAGGTTGAAGGTGGCGATGTTCACGCCAGCCTCGCCGAGCAGGCCCCCGAGCGCGCCGATGAAGCCCGGCTTGTCCAGGTTGTTCACATAGAGCATCCGCGGCGAGAACGGGGCGTCCAGGTCCATGCCCTTGACCTCGACCACGCGCGGGGCGCCCGCCTGAACGGCGCCGGCGAACGAGCGCTTGCCCTTCTCGGTGGTGACCGTGATCCGCACCAGGCTTTCGTAGATCGGCGAGCTCTCCTGGCGGCTCTCCGAGAAGGTGATGCCGCGCTCCTTCGCCACCGCCGGCGCGGAGACCATGTTGATCTCGGCCAGCATCGGCCGCAGGACACCGGCCAGGGCCGCCGCGCTGAGCGGCTTGGTGTTCAGCTTCGACACCTCGCCCTCGAAGGCGATGTCGACGGCCAGGACCCCGAAGTCGACCATCTGCCCGGCCAGGGCGCCCAGCTTTTCCGCCAGGGCGACGAAGGGCTTCAAGCGCGGAGCTTCCTCGGCGGTGACCGACGGGCTGTTCAGGGCGTTGGTCACGGCGCCGGTCAGCAGGTAGTCGCTGATCTGTTCGGCGACCTGCAGGGCGACGTTCTCCTGGGCCTCATTGGTGGACGCGCCCAGGTGAGGCGTCGCCACCAGGTTCGGCGCGCCGAACAGCACGTTTTCCTTGGCCGGCTCCTGGGTGAAGACGTCGAAGCCCGCCCCGCCGATGTGGCCGCTCTCGAGACCGGCGCGCAGGGCCGCCTCGTCCACCAGGCCCCCGCGGGCGCAGTTGATGATCAGCACGCCCTTCTTGGTCTTGGCCAGAGTCTCGGCCGACAGGATGTTGCGGGTCTTGTCGGTCAGCGGCGTGTGCAGGGTGATGATGTCGGCCCGGGCCAGCAGCTCGTCCAGCTCGACCTTTTCGACGCCGATCTCGACGGCGCGTTCGGGCGACAGGAAGGGGTCGTAGGCCACGACCTTCATCTTCAGGCCCAGCGCGCGGTC
>JAIXTR010000428.1 GCA_027483845.1 Caulobacteraceae bacterium
GTCCCATCCACCGTGACGCCGGCATCGCGCTTCTGCGCGTGCTGGTCATGCATCCACCATCTGACGCGGCCTTGCGCGGCCGTCTCACCGGGCACGCTTACGGGCGAGGGGGTTGAGGCGGGGTGGACGAGCACGGTTAACGATTTCGTCTGGCCGTGAGACGCGGTAACTGCGCCCCCATGCTGCTTTCCACCGATATCTGGGTCGGCGCCCTGATCCGCCGACTCGGGATCGGCGGCGGCTTCGCCGTGGTCGCGCGCAAGGGCGATCCCCGCGCGGGCGCCGTGCTGGTGAAGGTGCTCAACCGGACCGACGGCTCCGCGCGCCTGCTGTCCGAGGCCACGCGCGGCGACGGCGAACGCATCTGGATGGAGCCCGCCGCCTCCCGCGAAGAGCCCGACCTCGACCGCTACATCGAGCGCGCCGTCCGCATCGACCCGGATGTCTGGGTGGTCGAGATCGAGGACCGCGAGGGCCGCCACTTCCTGGTGGAGCCGGTGGAGAAGGGCGCTTAGCCGCAGGCGCCGGGACCCGACGCCGCATGTCGGTTCGCACGCGGGGCGGCTACGGGCAGGTGATGCGTAGCGTTCCCGCCGATCTGCCCGAGGGCCATCCCGACCGGGACGGCCTCGCCGCCGTCGCCGGGCGCCTGCCCGGCCGCCGGATCGTCCTGGCCGCCTCGGTGGCCGACTACATCGCCGACGCCATGGCCCGCCGTCCGGTCCTCGTGGACGTCGAACGCCAGCAGGCCCTCACCGAAGTGCACCTGATCCCCGTGCTGCCGGACCTGCAGGCGCTGCTGCTCCGTCTGCGGTCCCACCTCGACCCGGCCCTGCGCGCGGCCAAGCCGACCACGTCCAGCGGCGCCTATCCCCTGGGCCAGTGCCTCGAGATCACCCTGGCGGTCGAGGCCCGACTGGCCGACCTCACCCCGCACGGCCTGTCGTCGACCGACGCCCGCGCGCTGGGCGGCCTGCGCGCCTTTCAGGCGGCCGGCGGCCGGGTCCGTCGCGCCTGGGGCGGCCTGCGCGGCGCCTACTTCCAGAACGCCCTGATCGCCGGGACGCTCTATCTCGACGTCGCCAACGACACGGTGGTGGTCACCAAGCCGCCGGTGGAGATCATGCCCCTGGCGGAGGCCGACTTCTCGCCGATCGCGGACTACGGCCATTTCGCGCGCATCGCCGGGCGGTACTGGAAGCGCGCCTTCCTGCCCAACCACGTCTTCCCGACGCTGGCGCCCTATATGCCGTTCATCCAGGTGGACCGATGCGGCGCCGTTCGGGTCGGGCCCATCGACACCCACATGCTAGCCCTCACCCTTGACGGTAGGTTCGCGCCCAGCGCGCGGGTCCTGGACGTCTCGCCCCTGGGCGCGGCGATGTTCCATGGCTTGGCCCAAGTGGCTCAGGACGGGCCGGCCCCCGTCGCAGTGACGCCCGAGGCCGGCCGCGCGGCGGCGCTCGAAGCCTGTCGATCCTTGCCGCCAGAGGATCCGACCGCGCTCAATCACGCCATCCTCGCCGCCCACGACCTGAACCGACGCTTCTCCCGCCTCATCGCCTTGCCGCAGGCCGCCTGACCCGGCGGGAACGCAGGTCCGTCTCGCGCCTTGAGACCGGATGCTGTCGGATCTTCCCATACCCCTCGATCTCGCGCCGATGGAGGCGAAGCTGGTCGACGAGGTTCCGCGCGACGCCGGCTGGCGCTTCGAACCGAAGTGGGACGGCTTCCGCTGCCTGGCTTACCGCGACGGCGAGGAGGTCTTGCTGAAGGCCAAGTCCGGCAAGCCGCTCAATCGCTTCTTCCCCGACATGGTCGCCGCCCTCCGGGCCTTGCCGGTCGATCGCTTCGTCCTGGACGGCGAACTCACCATCGCCGTCGACGGCCTGCTCTCGTTCGAAGCCCTGCAGATGCGGCTGCACCCCGCCGAAAGCCGCGTTCGCAAGCTGGCGGCGGAACAGCCGGCCACGTTCGTCCTCTTCGACTGCCTGATGGACGCCAAGGGCGCGTCTCTCGTGGACGCTCCGCTCAGCGAACGCCGCAAGGCGCTGGAGGCGCTCGTGAAGCGGGTGGGCGAGACGCGAACCCTGCAACTTTCGCCCGGCGCCACGGATCGCGAAACCGCCTGCGGCTGGCTTGCGGACCTGGGAACCTCGCTTGACGGCGTGGTGGCCAAGCGGCTGGACGGTCCCTACGTCCCCGGCGAGCGGGCGATGCTGAAGATCAAGACCATCCGCACCGCCGACTGCGTGGTCGGCGGCTTCCGGTATGCCGAAGGGACGCTGGAGGTCGGCTCGCTGCTGCTCGGTCTCTACAACGCGGCGGGCAAGCTGGACCACGTCGGCTTCACCTCGACCATCAAGCACGCCGAGCGTCCGGAGCTCACCGCCCGGTTGCTGCGGCACAAGGGCGAAGGCTTCACCGGCGACGCGCCGGGCGGGCCCAGCCGCTGGAGCACCGAGCGCACGGCCGAGTGGGTGCCGCTGGCCCCCGAGCTCGTCGTCGAGGTGCGCTACGATCAGGTGACCGGCGACCGCTTCCGGCATGGGACGCGCCTCGTCCGCTGGCGTCCCGACAAGGCGCCCCGTCAGTGCACGATGGAGCAGATCCGACCCGCGACGCCCTGACGGGATCATCGGTGCTGCATCGCCGTCCAGGATCGCTACGTCCGGATCTGACGCACCAACCTGCTCAACTCCCGTCCATGTCAGCGCCCGCCCCGCCCATCGATCGTGACGCCGAACTGCTCGCCCGCGCGGCTGAGCTGGATATGCAGGCCGTCGAAAAGGTCCACGCCAAGCTGATGGCGGCCGAGGAGACGGCGGAGATCGCCGAGCTGGGCCGCACCTACCAGCGCATGACCCGGTCGCTCCGCCAGACCATCGCGCTGAAGTCGAGGCGCGCGCGTGAGGCCGCTGTGACCGCCTCGCACCAGGCGGTGGCGCAACCCCTGAAGCTGCCGATCATCGAAGGTTTCGCCACCGATGACCGGGCTATGGTCCTGCAGGACGCAATCGAGCGCATCGTCGAGAAGTCGTGTCTTGGCGACGTAAACCGGATTGCGACGACGCTCGCCCGCTTCGACGACGAGCTCGACGACTGGGTCGAGGCGGAGGACTTTGTGGACGAGGACCTGGACGCCCAGGTGCTGCGCGCCTGCCAGGTGCTGGGCCTGCCGGAAGAGCTCGCGCCGCTTTGGCGCAAACTGCCGCGACCGACGTTCAGCTATGATCCGGCCAGCCTTGAGGACGAGCCTGACCTCGACGGCCCATCGGCCGCTGCGGCGGCCTATTCCGACTCGGGCTGACCGACGCGTCCGGGCCGCTTGCGGGGCCGACACGATCCTTGGACCATGGTCGCCCAGACACCGCCGCGCCGCGCGACGCGGCGCCGCTTGCCGTCCTTGCTTTCGCCTCAGGCCCCCGCGTGATAGGCGCGCGCCATGAGCACCTCACCTGCCGCCGAGGCCGCCCGTCGGCGAACCTTCGCGATCATCTCCCACCCCGACGCCGGCAAGACCACGCTGACCGAGAACCTGCTGCTGGCCGGCGGGGCCATCCGGGCCGCCGGCGCCGTGCGCGCTCGCGGCGAGAACCGCCGCACGCGCTCCGACTGGATGAAGATCGAACGCGAACGCGGGATCTCGGTCTCGGCCTCGGTGATGACGTTCGACCACGACGGCCTGATGTTCAACCTGCTGGACACGCCGGGGCACGAAGACTTCTCGGAAGACACCTATCGTACGCTCACGGCGGCCGACGCGGCCGTCATGGTGCTGGACGCCGCCAAGGGGATCGAGCCCCAGACCTTAAAGCTGTTCGAGGTCTGCCGGATGCGCGACATCCCCATCGTCACCTTCATCAACAAGATGGACCGCGAAGCCCAGGACCCCTTCGAACTGCTGGATGAGGTGTCCTCCAAGCTGCAGCTCGACCCGTCGCCGCTCTACTGGCCCGCCGGCTCCGGCGGCCGGTTCAAGGGCATGCTGGACCTGCGTCGCGACAAATTCCTGCCCTTCATGAAGAAGGGCGGCGGGGCGGCTGGCGACGAGGACGGCCATCCCGGCGCGATCCCGTTCAAGGGCAACGCCATCGTCAGCTACCTCGACCCGGACGAGCAGGAGGAGCTGACCGAGAACGCCGAGCTGGCGGCCGGCGGCCTGAAGGCCTTCGATCCCCAGGCGTTCCTGGAAGGCCACATGACGCCCGTCTTCTTCGGCTCCGCCCTGCGCCACTTCGGGGTCGACCAGCTGCTGGAGGGCCTCGGCATGTACGCGCCCCCGCCCAAGACCGTCGCAGCCCGCAAGGGCGCGGAAAACATCCACGTCGCCCCCGGCGACCGCGAGGTCACCGGCTTCGTGTTCAAGGTCCAGGCGAACATGGACCCCAACCACCGGGACCGGATCGCCTTCCTCAAGCTCTGCTCGGGCAAGTTCAGCCGGGGCATGAAGCTGAAGGTCCAGAACACCGGCAAGCAGCTCAGCGTGAACGCGCCGATGATGTTCTTCGCTTCCGACCGCGAACTGGCCGAGGACGCCTTCGCCGGCGACGTGATCGGCATCCCCAACCACGGCGTCCTGCGTGTGGGCGACAGCCTGTCCGAGAGCGGAACCCTGCGCTTCGCCGGCCTGCCCAACTTCGCCCCGGAAATCCTCCAGCGTGTCCGCGTCAAGGACCCGCTGAAGGCCAAGCACCTCAAAAAGGCGCTGGAAAGCCTGGCGGAGGAGGGCGTGACTCAGCTGTTCCGTCCCAGCCTCGGCGCGGACTTCATCGTCGGCGCCGTGGGCCAGCTTCAGTTCGAGGTCATGGCCGACCGCCTGCGCGAGGAATACCAGCTCGACGTCATCTTCGAGCCCAGCCCCTTCGGCGAAGCGCGCTGGATCCTGGGCGACAAGGCCGACCTCGAAGACTTCATTAGCAAGCACCGCTCGGCCATGGGGACCGACATCGACGAACAGCCCGTCTTCCTGGCCAAGAGCGCCTGGGACGTCGGCTATGCCGTCGATCGCTACCCCAAGGTCCGCTTCGAGCGCTCGAAAGAGCGGGCGTAGGGGTGACCGCCGTCCTCTACGGCGCGCCCGCGCCCGGCCTCGTGGACATCCCCGCCGGCGCGCAACAAGTCTCGCCGCTGATCCCGGGATCGCAGGACCTGGCCGCGATCCCTGACGCCGCGATCGACCAGGCCGTAATCCTCGCCCCCGGCGGCGTGCTGGAACGTGACTATGTGTTGGTCCAGGCGCTGCGCGCCCTGAAACCCGGCGCGCCGCTGCTGGCCTTCGCGCCCAAGGACAAGGGGGGCTCCCGGCTCCGCAAGACCTTGGAGGGCTTCGGCTGCACGGTCGTCGAGGACGCGCGCAAGCATCACCGCTTCTGCCATGTGAAGCGGCCGGAACAGCCCGTCGGCCTGGACGCGGCCATCGCCGCCGGCGCCCCGCGGATCGTGCCCGGCCTCAATGCGTGGTCGCAGCCCGGCGTGTTCAGCTGGGACCGCCTGGATCCCGGCAGCGCCCGGCTCATCGCCCAGCTGCCGACCCTGTCCGGCCACGGCGCCGACCTGGGGTGCGGTGTGGGATTGCTGGCGCAGGCGGTGCTGGCCTCGCCCGCCGTCACCAGCCTGGTCGGCCTGGACATCGATCGCCGCGCCGTCGCCTGCGCCGAGCACAATCTGAACGATCCGCGCGTCACGATCCGCTGGGCCGACGTGCGCCAGTGGGACGACAGCCTCGTCGGTCTGGACTTCGTCGTCATGAACCCGCCGTTCCACGACGGCGGGACCGAAGACCGCGACCTGGGCGTGGCGTTCGTGCGCACGGCGGCCCGGATGCTGCGGCGGGGCGGGGTGTGCTGGCTGGTGGCCAACCGGCACCTGCCCTACGAGGCCGTCCTGGCCGCCGCCTTCGACAGCGCGACCGTCCGCGAGGACGCCGGCGGCTACAAGGTCATCGAGGCCCGCCGGTGAACACCACACCCCCCAAGATCCCGATGGCGAGACTCGACCGCCTGCTGGCGAACCTCGGCTATGGCTCCCGCCGCGAGGTCGGGGCGCTCGTGGCCAAGGGCCAGGTTCTCTTGGACGGGGCGGTGGTCAAGGACACCGGGGCCAAGGTCCCCATCGTCGCCGACCTGCCGGACCGGATGACCATCGCCGGCCGGCCGGTCGATCCGCCCGCGCCCCTGACCCTGATCATGCACAAGCCGCTGGGCGTGGTCTGTTCGCACCGGGAGGCGGGCCGCAGCGTCTATGAACTGCTGCCCGCGCGCTGGCGGGCGCGGATGCCGGCCCTGTCCAGCATCGGACGCCTCGACAAGGATACGTCCGGCCTCCTGCTGATCACCGACGATGGCCCGTTCCTCCACCGGGTGATCTCGCCCCGCGCCCATGTCGCCAAGCGCTACGTCGCCACCCTGGACCGTCCGCTCGAGGGCGGCGAGGCGGCGCTGTTCGCGGCCGGCACGTTGATGTTGGAGAGCGAGACCGAGCCGCTGGCGCCCGCGGTCCTCGAACCGCTGGGACCCAACCGCGCGCGCCTGACGATCACCGAGGGCCGCTACCACCAGGTGCGACGAATGTTCGCGGCCGTGGGCAATCACGTGACCGATCTGCACCGTGACCGGATCGGCGCCCTCGACCTGCCCGACGACCTTCAGCCGGGCGACTGGCGTATCCTGTCCCCTGAGGAGCAGGCCGCCCTGTTCTCTTAACGAAGGTTAAC
>JAIXTR010000266.1 GCA_027483845.1 Caulobacteraceae bacterium
GGACCGGTCGAAACGCGCTGCTGGTGGGCCCGGCAGGACTCGAACCTGCAACCAGACCGTTATGAGCGGCCGGCTCTAACCATTGAGCTACAGGCCCATAGCTCGCGCGGACCGCCGCGTTACCACGGGCTGCACGGCGCTTAAAGCTTGCGTTCAGGTTCGAACTGCGACGGTTGGGCTCGTTACCCCCCGGACTGGAGACTTTCGATGAAGACCCTGATGCGCGCCGCCGCCGTCGGCCTGTTGCTGAGCGCCGCCGCCGTCCCCGCCGCCCTCGCCCAGGCCGCCCCGCCGGCCGCCGACAGCCTGTTCCGCGCCACGACGCTGAACCTGTCGGCCTATGGCGAGACCAAGGTCGCGCCCGACATGGCCAGCATCTCGCTGGGCGTGATGACCGAGGGCAAGACGGCGGCCGAGGCCATGCAGGCCAACGCCACGCGGATGAGCGCGGTCATGGCCAGCCTGCGCAAGGCCGGGATCGCGGATAAGGACATCCAGACGTCCAATCTGAATCTCAACCCGCAATACAAGTACCAGGAGAACCAGCCGCCCCTGCTCATTGGCTACCAGGCGTCGAACAACGTGACCATCACGGTGCACGACCTGAAGCGCCTGGGCGCCGCGGTCGACGCCTCGGTGACCGCCGGGGCCAACCAGGTGCAGGGGATCAGCTTCGGCCTGGAGGATCCGACCGCCGCCGAGAACGCCGCCCGCGCGGCCGCGGTGAAGGCTCTGGTCGCCAAGGCCGATCTCTACGCCAAGGCCACGGGTTACAAGGTCTCGCGGCTGGTCTCGCTGAGCGAGGGCGGCGGTTACACACCGCAGCCGCCGATGCCGATGGCGGCCTTCGCCGCCAAGCGGATGGAGTCGGACGCCGGGACCTCGGTGTCGGGCGGCCAGCTCAGCGTGCGCATCGACATCAGCGGTCTGTATGAACTGACCCGCTAGGGTTTCGAGACCTTCGCCTTGCGGAAGGCGCCGTCCAGCCGGTCGGCCATCATCCGGCCCGGGAAGGCGCGCTCGCCCTCCATCATGGCGGCGTAGACGAGGTCGGTCCCCGCGATGGGACCGGCCGCCCAGCCGACGCCCCGCGAGGCGTCGGCCTGGGTGTTGCAGCTCAGCTGGCGGGGCTGGCGATCCTTGGCGGTCGCCGCCAGCAGGGTGTCGAGCTTGCGCAGGCCCAGCCCATCGCAGGCCGGGAACTCCCGCGCGCAGGCCGTCGCCGAATTGTATCGGTAGAGGGTCTGTCCCGAGCCGGCCTTCGCAATCAATACGCAGGTGTTCGGATCGCCGACAGCCTTGGAGACCGCGGCATCCAGCGCGTCGCGATCCACGCCGGGCGGCGCGGTCGGCGAACAGGCGGCGAGGCTCAGGACCGCCAGCGCGGCCCCGACGACCCTAGGCGGCCGCCTTGATCTCGTTGGCGTCGTCCAGCCGGACCGCGGTTGGCGCATAGTTGCGGGCTTCCTCGGCAGGCAGCATGCCATAGGTCACGACGATGACCTTGTCGCCTTTCTGGACGAGCCGGGCCGCGGCGCCATTGACGCCGATCACCTTCGAGCCCCGGGGGGCCTCGATCGCGTAGGTGGTGAACCGCGCGCCGTTGGTGATGTTGAGGACATCGACCTGCTCGTGCGGCAGGATGCCCGACGCGTCCAGCAGGTCGCGGTCGATGGCGATCGAGCCTTCGTAGTCCAGATCGGCCTGGGTCACCGTGGCGCGGTGCAGTTTGGCCTTCATCAGCGTGAGCAACATGGGCGTTATGGCGTCCTTGCGGCCTATCGCCCCTGAGCGGAGCGCCGCGCATATACGCATGGCGGGCCCGGCATTCAATGCAGGATCGACGGTGATCGGGCGGACCCTGCCGCAGCGATAAAGGCCTTACAACGTAAGGCGTTGCCGCGGTCAGTCGGCGTGTTCGCGCAGGAATTCCGTCATCTCGTCCAGCACCGGCGCCTCGCCGCGCAGGGGCCGCGACAGCGCCAGCAGGATCCGCGTATGGCCGACGCCAGGGTAGTGCCGCTCCTCGACCGGAACCCCCGCCTCGCGCAGCTTCTTGGCCAGGGCCGTGGTGTTGCGCGGATAGACCAGGGTGTCGGCGTCTCCCGTGGCGAGGAAGGCGGCCGGCGATTGCTTGGTCACATAGGCCATCGGCTGGGTCGCGGGCGGATCGTCGGACTGACCGAAGATCCGCTTGGCGATCGGATCGTCGAAGGGCACGAAGTCGTACGGCCCAGCCACCCCCGCCACGGCCTTGATCACCCCGGGATCCACGCCCGCGGCGCGCAGGTACTTGCCGTCGAGCCCCAGCATCACGGCGTTGTAGGCGCCGGCGGAGTGACCGGCTAGCACGATGCGGTCGGGGTCGCCGCCGTACCGCCGTGCGTTGTCCCTCGCCCATTTCACCGCCTGCGCGCCGTCCTCCAGGAAGCCGGGATAGCGAACGTCGGGGTAGATGCGGTAGTCGGCCACGACGGTGACGAAGCCCCGCGACGCCAGCGCCCGGCCGACCCA
>JAIXTR010000024.1 GCA_027483845.1 Caulobacteraceae bacterium
CGAATCAACAGCCCACAGAACTCGGGCGATCGCCCCAAAGTCGCCCCCTTGTCAGGCTGAAACGGCGGGGCATTCCAGCGGAAAATGCACGCGTTTGCCTGATGGATCCGGGGCCTTGAGGCGTGGCCAAAGCTCGCCCTAGTTGTAGCTTTGCTATAAAAAAAGCACTAACTGCACTCTTTTGTTAAATATAGCCCTTGACCTCGCCGATCCCGCGACTCAGGGTTGCGACGCCCGGCAAAGGCGGGCGGACGCAATCAAGGGTCAGCTGCGATGAAAAATGCCGGTTTCCTCCGAGCTCGGGGGCGCGCGACGACCGCCTTGGCCCTCGTCGCCGGCACGGGTGTCCTCCTAGCTGTGAGTCCAGCTTGGGCCGCTGGCGCGGGAACCGCCATGCCCTGGGAGGGACCGCTCGACACCATCATGCAGTCGCTGTCGGGACCGGTCGCCAAGGCCGTCGGCATCATCGCGATCGTGCTGACCGGCCTGGGCCTTGCCTTCGCTGAAGGTGGGTCGGCCCTGCGCAAAGGGATCGGCATCGTCTTCGGTCTAGCGATCGCTTTCACGGCCACGACCTTCATCTCGACCTTCTTCAACATGACCGCTGGGGCGGCGTTCTGATGGCCCGGTCAGACGTCGAGGGGTTCGAGATCGCCTTCCACAGCTCGCTGTCGGAGCCGGTGACGATCGCCGGCGTGCCGCGCATGATCGCCGTGCTCAACGGCACCCTGACCGCCGTCCTAGCCTTGGGTCTGCAGGTCCCTTTGATCGGGATTCCGCTCGGCCTCGCCATCCACGGCGCCTGCTACTGGCTGAACAAGCGCGACCCCTACTTCTTCGACGCGCTCGGCCGCCACATTCGCCAAAAGCCCTACCTGGACGCCTGACGTGCGCGCTCGGCCTCACCCCTCCCCGCTTTTGGTCTCCTAGAGGTTCGCCGTGCTGTACCTGCGTGAGTACCGGCCCAAGGCTGATCGCCTATTCGACCACCTCCCCTGGGTAGCCCTCATCGGGCCCGGGCTGGTGCTCAACAAGGACGGCAGCTTTCAGAAGACCTTGGCCTTCCGCGGCCCGGACCTCGCGAGCGCCACGGACGCGGGTCTGGTCGCGACCCGCGCCCAGCTCAACAATGCCTTGCGCCGCCTGGGGTCACGCTGGTGCCTGCACATCGAGGCCGTCCGCGCGCCATCGCAGACCTATCCCACAAGTCAGTTTCCAGACCCCGTTTCGGACCTGGTCGATGAAGAGCGCCGCGAGGGCTTCGAGGCGCAGGAGCGTCACTTCGAGAGCCGCTACTTCCTGACCTTCACCTACCTGCCGCCGGAAGAGGCGATCTCGACGGCCGGGAGCCTCCTGCTCGAAAACGCCCCGTCTGGACGCGGCGCCGAGGGGATGTACCGCGCGGCGCTGAGCGACTTCCTCAGCACGGTCCACCAGATCGCCGACATCCTGACCGCGATCATGCCGGAAGTCGCAGAACTGACCGACGATGAGACCCTGACCTATCTGCACAGCTGCATCTCGACCAAGCGCCATCCGGTCGCCACCCCTGAGACCCCGGCCTACCTCGACGCCTTCCTCACCGACGACGATTTCCAGGGCGGCCTGCTGCCCCGACTCGGGGGCCAGTACCTGCGCACCCTCTCGGTTCGGGCTTACCCGACCACCTCGTGCCCCGGCCTGCTCGACAGGCTCAATGAGTTGGGCATCAGCTATCGCTGGGTCTGCCGATATCTGCCGCTGGACAAGGAAGACGCGCGCAAGGCGGTGACCACGGTTCGCAAGCGCTGGTTCGCCAAGCGCAAGGGCGTGATGGCGCTCTTGAAGGAGGCGATCACCCGCGAGCCTTCCCTGCTGGAAGATCCGGACGCGGCGGCGAAGTCCGTCGACGCTGATGCGGCCCTTGCCATTCTTGGAGGTGACTACGCCTCGATCGGCTACTTCACCCCGACCGTCACCTTGATGGACGCGGATCCAGACCGGCTGGCCAACCGCGTCAGAGAGGTCGAAGGGGCCATCAACCGGGCGGGCTTCGTCTGCAAGGTCGAGGACGTCAACGCGGTCGAGGCCTGGATCGGCAGCCTGCCGGGCCAAGCCTATGCCGATCTGCGTCGGCCCTTGGTGTCGTCGCTGAACCTCTGCGACATGATGCCGATGTCGGCGATCTGGTCTGGCCCGACGATCAACGCCCATTTGTCGGCCGAATGCCAGAAGCGCGGCCATCCTGGCCTTCAGCCGGCTCTGTTGGTCACCCGCACTGCCGGCACTACGCCGTTCCGCTTCGACCTGCACCAGGGCGATGTCGGTCACACGATGATCGTCGGGCCGACCGGCTCGGGCAAATCGGTCCTGCTCAATACCCTGGCCATGCAGTGGCTGCGCTATCCGGAAGCTCAGGTCTTCTATTTCGACAAGGGCGCCAGCTCGCGCGCATCGACGCTGCTCGTCGGTGGCCAGTTCTATGTCTTGGGCGGCGACCAGAGTGAGCTGGCCTTTCAGCCGCTGGCGCAGATTGATGCGCCCGAGGACCGGGCGTGGGCCCAGGAATGGGTGCAGGACATCGTCGCCGCCGAGGGCGTGCCGATCACGCCGCCGGTCAAGGATGAGATCTGGAGCGGGTTGCGAAATCTCGCCGAGGGACCGCGCGACCAGCGCACCCTCACCCTACTGGCCGCCACGATCCAGGACCAGGCCGTCAAGGCAGCCCTGACGCCCTACACGCTGAGCGGACCTTACGGCCATCTGCTCGACGCCAACCATAACGCCCTCGAGCCTGCCGCCTGGCAGACCTTCGAGATGGCCGAGCTGATGGCCAGCAAGTCGGCCTTGGCCCCGGTCCTCACCTACATCTTCCGCAGCCTTGAACGTCGCTTCGATGGTCGGCCGACGCTGCTGGTGCTCGATGAGGCTTGGCTCTTCCTCGACCAAGGCGCCTTCGCGGCCAAGATTCGCGAGTGGCTGAAGACGCTGCGCAAGTTCAACGTCGCCGTGGTGTTCGCCACCCAGAGCCTGGCGGATGTCGCCCGGTCGTCGATCGCGCCTGCGCTAATTGAGAGCTGCCCGACCCGCATCTTCTTGCCCAATCCCGACGCCCAGACACCGCAGATCACGGCGCTCTATCAGGACTTCGGCCTGAACCCGCGGCAGGTCCGGATCATCGCCAACGCCACGCCCAAGCGCGAGTACTACTACCAGTCCACGTCCGGGAACCGGCTGTTCGAGCTGGGCCTGGGCGGCGTGTCCCTGGCCGCCGTTGGCTCGTCGTCGCCCGGCGATCAGCAGCTCATCAGCCAGCTCCTCGCGGACCATGATCGTGGCGAGTTCGCCGAGCGGTTCTTCGCGGCCAAGGGCCAGGCGGATGTCGCGCGCTATCTTGGCCATCAGCGGCGCGCTGCCTATCCGAGGGTGGCGTGATGGGCGCGCACGACCTGTCCTTTGCGCCCGCTCGGCCGCCGATGAGGCCGAGGGCGTTCGCGCGACTGGCTTGGCTGAACCGTCACCTTCCGGGCGCGTGGACGGCCTCGCGCCGGCGTCGCCGGATACTGTTCCTGGCCCTGGCGGCGCCCGGCTTCCTCGCGGTCTTCGGCACGACCTACCACCACAACTTCTTCGTCATGCTGGCCGGCTTTGTCCTGTTCGGCGCGGCCGTCGCCTTTCGGGCGCTCTCCGAACCCCTGTTCGTCCAGGCGACCGGCGACGACCCTTTCCCATCCCCTCATCCCTCGCACCAGAAGGACACTCCCCATGCGTAAGCAGCTCATGGCCGCGGCGGCGATCGTCGCGGTGTCGCTGGGATTAGGGCCACTGCCGCCACAACCCGCCGCCGCCCAGCAGATCGTCTTCGATCCGCGCGCCGTGGCGCAAGCGGTCCAGCAGGTGCGCCAGGGTCTCTCGCAGATCCAGCAGTTGCAGGCACAGGTCACCAATCAGGTGGCGATGCTGCAAAAGCTCGGCACAGACGTGACCCAGCCGTTGGCGCAGATCAACGCCCAGGCCAGCCAACTCATGCAGCAGGCTCAGGCGATCGGCTACAACAGCCAGAATATCGCCGGCCAGTTCCAGCAGCTCTATCCCGCCAGCTTGTCCGGTCAGAGCTTCGCTCAAATACAACAACGGCTGGCGAGCTGGGACGCGAACAGTCGGCTGACCCTGCAGGACTCCATGGCCGTGCAGAACCAGCTGGTCAGGTCGCAGGGCACCAC
>JAIXTR010000553.1 GCA_027483845.1 Caulobacteraceae bacterium
AAATGGTGGGTGATTTCGTGGCCGATCACGGCGCCGATGCCGCCATAGTTCACGGCATCATCGGCATTGGGATCAAAGAACGGCGCCTGCAGGATGGCGGCCGGGAACACGATCTCGTTGTTGACCGAGTTGTAGTAGGCGTTGACCGTCTGCGGGGTCATCCCCCACTCGGCCTTGTCCACGGGTCCGTTCAGCCGCGCGACCTGGCGGCGCCACTGGAAGGCGGTGGCTCGCTCGACGTTGCCGTAGAGGTCGTCGGGCTTAAGCTCCAGCTTTCCGTAGTCGCGCCACTGCGTCGGATAGGCGATCTATACGGTGAACTTGGACAGCTTCTCCAGCGCCCGCTGGCGGGTCTCGGGTCCCATCCAGTCGAGGGTCTCGATCCGCGCCTGCAGGGCGGTGCGCACGTCGCCCACCAGGGCGTCCATCTTGGCCTTGGACTCCGGCGGGAAGTAGCGGTCGACGTAGACCCGGCCCACCGACTCCCCGATCGCGCCGTTCATGAAGGTGGCGGCCCGCTTCCAGCGCGCCTGCTGCTCGGGCTGGCCGGCCAGCTCCTTCAGGCGGAAGGCGTAGTTGGCGTCCACGAAGCGCTTGGACAGATAGGGGGCGGCGTCGTCGGCGACGTGGAAGGCCTGCCAGGCCTTCAGGGTCTCAAGCGGGGTGTCCGCATAGACCTTGGCCACCTTGGGGAAGGCGGTGTTGGTGGTGACGATGATGCGGTCGACCGGCGGAAGGCCGGTGGCGGCCAAGTAGCGGTTCCAGTCGAAGCCGGGGGTGAAAGCGTTGAGCTCGGCCGGGCTCATGGGGTTGTAGGTCTTGTCCCGGTCGCGCCGTTCCACGCGGGTCCAGCTGGCCTCGGCGAGCTGGGTTTCAAACGCGACAATGGCCTTGGCGTTCTCGACCGGCTGGTCCCAGCCGATCATGGTCAGGATCTGGGCGACGTAGGCCTCGTACTTGGCCTTCTTCTCGGCGAAGCCGGGCTGCAGATAATAGTCGCGGTCGGGCAGACCCAGGCCGCCGTTCGAGGTCGTCACGGCATAGCGATTGGGCGACTTGGCGTCGATCGTGATGCCCACCGGCAGGATCGAGGTGAAGCCGCCGGTGTTGGCCTTGCCCATCAGGGCCGTGAAGGCCGCCTTGGACGTGACGCCTCGGATCTCGGCCAGGCCAGGGGCCAGGGGCTTGGCGTCCAGCCGCTCGACCGTCGCTTCGTCCATGAACGCCTTGTAGCCGGCGGCGATCTTGGCCGCGTCGGGATCGCTCAGGCGACCGGCGGCGGCGTCCTCAAGGATCGCGTGGACGCGGTTGTCGCTCAGTTCGCGCAGCTTGTTGAAGTTGCCATAGCGGCTGCGGTCAGACGGGATCTCGGTGCGCTCGGCCCACTTGCCGTTGGCGAACTGGAAGAAGTCGTCGCCCGGCTTGACGGTGCGGTCCATGCCCGAGACGTCGAAGCCCCACGTGCCGTACTTCGGCGCGGCCAGGGCGTCGTTTGCGGGCGCTTCTGCGGCCAGGGCCGGAGTGGTCATCAGGGCCAGGGCGGTCGCGGCGCCGGCCCAAAGTCGAATCTTGCGCATATCGGAGAACATCGGTCGCATCTCGTGTCGCCAAACGGGGGGAGGGGGACGTTAATTCCCGTGGGCGCGCACAAAACGTGGAAAACCGATCCTGCGCAATGGCCTAACCGCGCGCGCCGTCAGCGGCGGGTGGACTCAGGCCCCGAGCAGCCGCTGGTAGGTGTTCTGGACCACGCCGTAGCATTCGCAGGCCATGCCCTGCAGCGCCTGACGGTCGACGATGTCGACGACGCCGCGGCGATAGCGGATCACGCCCTTGTCCTGCAGCGAGCGTGCGACCGCGGTGACGGTGGTCCGCTGGACGCCCAGCATGTCGGCGAGGAATTCCTGCGTCAGGGCGACAGTGTCGCCCGGAATGCGGTCGTGGCAGGCCAGCAGCCAGCGGCAGAAGCGCGCCTCCACGGAATGCAGGGCGTTGCACGCGACGGACTGGATCGCGTGGCCGTAGAGCGCTTCGGTGTGCCGGTCGGCCAGATCGCGCAGGGCGGGGCTTTTGCCCCAGGCCTCATGAAGTCGATCGGCGGTGATGCGCGCGGCGCGCAACGGCGTCTGGACGATGGCGCGGCTCAGCGACTGGCGCGGCGCGACCGCCGCCATCAGGCCCAGGGCGCCTTCAGGCCCGATCGTCGCGCTCTCGATCGCCGCCCCGTTCTCCATCAGGGTCAGCAGCGAAATCACGCCGTCGTGCGGAAAGTAGATGTGATCGATCGAGTCGCCGGGATCGTAGAGCAGGCGGCCTCGCTCCAGATCCACCTGAACCAGGTGCGGGGCGAGAAGCGCGTAGTCGGACGGCGGCAGCGCTTCGAGCAGGCTATTGTGTGCCAGGGGGACGGGCCTCTGCATCGGTGACTAGAAACGCCGTTCGACGGCTTCGGTTTCAAGTTATCGACGCTGGTCGGCAAAGACTGTCGAGAACTCGACACTGTCCGCGCGACGCCTGTGAATTTAGGTGAAATTGTCTGCGAGCATCAAGCGCGCCCGCGTCTCGAATTCGGCAAAATGTGTCAACGACAGGGGCCCGCAAAAGCTTGTTCGGCGTGCGGACCTCGAATCATATCGGTTCATATTCGTGAACGATCGCGGCGCCCCGACCGGCGCCGCGATGTTGTTCGGACTACTGGAAGTTCACGTCCCGACGCTCGCCCAGGTCGGGCGTGGAGCGGGTGGTGTTCCCCTTGACCAGTTCCAGGGCGTACTTCAGCGGACCGGCCTCGGTGATCCACACCGCCGCCTCGCTGACGTCCAGGCGCAGGAGGGTCAGCATCGGGTCGTCCTTGCCGTCCGGGTACCAGGCCGCCACGTGCGCATTCCAGTAGCGGTCGATGCGGGCCTGGTCGTGCGACAGCGCGATCCGGCCGTCGATGCTGGCCTGAACCTTGCGGTCGATGAAAATGAACGCCGCGTCGTTGGCGCCGCCTTCGACCGAGCGGGCCAGATCGGTGTCCTTGCGGGTGAAGAACCACAGGGTGTTGGTGTCCTTCTCCACGAAGGCGGTCATCGGCTGGAAGTGGTGGCTGTCATGCGTCAGGCCCAGCATGCCGGTGTGGTGATCCTCGACGGCCTTCCAGAGGCGGTCCTGGATCTCGGCGTTGGTGAGGTTGTCGCTCATGGGCTCTCCGCGTGTTCGATGTGTGAGCCCCTCAGAACCCGCTCGCCGTGCCGGCGTTCCCCCGCCCACGCTGACGCCTTGACGCCGACGTCCGGGCGCGCAAACTCCTAGCTGATCGCTGGGAGTTGATAATGATCCGCATCGCCGCCGTGGCCGCCGCCGCCTTGGCCATCGCCGCAACCCCGGCCAGCGCCGCCCCGGCGCCTCGGCTCAGCATCACCGACTACGCCCAGCTGCATACCCCGCTCCCCTATCCGTACGACGAGGCGGCCGACGCGAGCGCGGCGCTGGATCGGGCGCTGGTCCGGGCCAAGGCGCGCGGCAAGCGGGTGATCATCGACATGGGCGGCAACTGGTGCGGCGACTGCCGGATCCTGGCGGCGACCATGGACCTTCCGGAGATGAAGGCCTTCCTCGACCGCCACTTCGAGATCGTCACCGTGGACGTCGGACGGTTCGACAAGAACCTGCAGATCCCGGCGCGCTACGGCATCACCAGCCGGCTCGAAGGTGTCCCGGCCCTGCTGGTGGTCGACCCCAAGACCGGACGCCAGCTGGTGGGGCCCACGCAGGTCTCCGCCCTGGCCGACGCGCGCCACATGCGGCCCCAGGATCTGGCCGACTGGTTCGCGCAATGGACGCGTTGATCCGTCAGGGCCGCCGGTAGACCACCTTGCCGTCCACCACCGTCAGGACGGCGTGGCCCTTGGGGATCTCCGCCTCGGGCGCAGTCATCAGGTCGACGGAGAAGGCGGTGAGATCGGCGCGCTTGCCAGGTTCGATCGTGCCCAGTTCGGCCTCGGCGAAGCGGGCGTAGGCCGCGCTCGACGTGAACAGCTTCAGCGCCTCGGCCCGCGACAGCGCCTGCTCCGGATGCCAGTCCGGGGCGGAGAAGCCCTGCAGGTCCTTGCGCGCCACCGCGGCGTAGAATTCGATCAGCGGATCGCCCCGCTCGACGGGCGCATCCGACCCGCCGACGACCACGGCGCCCGCCTTCAGCATGTCCTCCCAGGCGTAGGCGCCGTTCAGCCGGGCCTCGCCCAGCCGGGCGGGGGCGAAATGCAGGTCGCCGATCGCGTGGCTGGGCTGCATCGAGGCGATCACCTTCATCTGGGCGAAGCGCGGGATGTCAGCCGGCCGGACGATCTGCGCGTGTTCGATCCGCCAGCGGAGGTCGCTCACGTCCTGCTTGGCGTACAGGTCCAGCACATTGGCGTTGCCGCGGTCGCCGATGGCGTGGCTGGCCACCTGGATGCCGGCGGCCTTGGCCTGGGTCATGGCCTGGGCCATCCGCTCGGGCGGCGTGCGCACCAGGCCCAGCGTTCCGGGGGCGTCGGCGTAGGGTTCGAACAGGGCCGCCCCGCGCGACCCCAGGGCGCCGTCCTCGTAGAGCTTGATCGCCCGCGTCACGATCCGTCCGTCGCGGGTCGCCCGGGGGCCGCTCTTGAAGAGCGGGCCGGCCTCGGCGGCGTCCACGGCGTTGTAGACCCGCAGCGGCGTCTTGCCCTCGGCGTTCAGGGTTTCCAGCAGCCCCACGTCGGGCCAGCTCACGCTCATGGAATGGACGCCGGTCCAGCCGTAGGCGGACTCGACCCGGAACGCGGCCTCGAACGCGGCGCGGCGGTCGGCCTCGCTCGGCGGCTGCTGCAGCTTGCGCACCAGGCTCATGGCGTTGTCCACCAGCAGGCCCGTCAGCTTGCCGTCCGGCCCCTTGAGGATGTCGCCGCCAGCGGGAATCGGGGTGGTCTCGTCGACGCCGGCCGCCTTCAAGGCCGCCGAATTGGCCACCAGCGCGTGGCCGTCGGCGCGCACCAGCAGCACGGGCTGGTCCGGCGCGATCGGGTCGAGATCGGCGCGGTTGAGGAAGCGACCCTCGGGCCAGCCGGTCTCGATCCAGCCGCGGCCCCAGACCGGACCGGTCGGCTTGCGCTGGGCCAGATAGGCCTTCACCCGGGCCGTCGCCTCGGCGGCCGATCGCGCGCCTTCCAGGTTCAGGGACAGCTCCCGCTCGCCGATCCCGCGCAGGTGGGCGTGGCCGTCGGTAAAGCCGGGGAAGAGCGCGGCGCCCTTCAGGTCGATGGTCTCGGTGCCGGGGTTCAGCTTGAAGCGGATCGTCTTCGGATCGCCGACGAAGGTGATCTTGCCGTCCTGGACGATCACTACCTCGGCCGGCGGCTGACCCTCGACGCCGGTGTAGATGGGGCCGCCGGAGATCCACAGGTTCTGCGCCGCGGCGGGCGTGGCG
>JAIXTR010000192.1 GCA_027483845.1 Caulobacteraceae bacterium
GAGGTGTCGTAGTCCTTGCGCGTCAGCTCGTAGCCGGACTTGGGCTTGTAGCGCCGCTTGTCGCGGTCCCACTCATAGCCGCTGCGGTATTCGTTGGTCAGCTTCTCGCCCTCGCCATAACAGACCAGCGCGATGTGCTCGCGATAGCGGCCGCCGTCGTCGGGCCGGAAGGCGGGCTCGTCGCGATAGGCCCGGTCATCGTCCCGGCCGCCACGCCCGCCGCCCCCACGTCCGCCCCCCTGGTCGCAGTCGCCGGCCGGGGCTGAGACCACCGACGCATAGCGACCGTCCTCGGTCGACACCGACAGGCACACGCCGCGCCGCTCGTTCCACCAGTAGGTCCGCTTGCGGCCGTCGTCGGTCCGCCCGCCGGTGTTCACATAGCCCCGGGCGGCCAGCTCGGACTCGCCCCCGGCGGCGCGGGCCCCCACCAGGTCGCGGACGTCGGAGGGGGTGACCTGGGCGGCCGCTACGCCGGCCGCCATGAGGCCCGTCATCATGGTCGCCCCGAAAAGCACGCGGTTACGCATCGCCGGATCTCCATCAGCCAGGGCTTGCCGCCGGCGCGATCGGATCGACGCGATCAGATCAGGGCGACGGGAAGCAGGATCACGAACAGAAACGCCGCGGCGCGCAGCACGGCCCAGGCCGTCGTCCACGCCGCAGGGTTGAGCTTAGCGTCCGGTCGATCTCCGAGACCAGTGGTTTGTGAAATCGCGAGGTCGCTCACGAAGCGGGCGAGCCCAGACCCCCCCGTTACGACCGTTCCTGACGCAGCGGGCGGTTAAGCTCGCGCACGATGAACCCCGCCCCGGACACCTCTGAGCACATGGCCGCGCGCCACGCGCGGATGCTGGCCCGCTATGCCGAGCTGTCGCTCGAGCTGGCGGAGGACGTGCATGCGTCCGCCCTGGCGACGGAGGACCCCGACAAGAAGGCGCGGCTGGTGATCGGCTTCCAGAAGCTGGGCCGGGCGATGCGCCAGTCCATCGCCCTGGAGGCCCGGTTCGTGCGCGAGCGAGCGGCCGACGCCGCCCAGCAGGCCAAGACCGCCGTCCAGCGGCGCCAGGACAAGGTGCGCGCCGTGGTCGAACGGCGGATCTTCACCGAGCTCGACCCTGCCGACGCCCCGGCGTTCCTGGCCGACCTCAACGAGCGGCTGGACGAAGAGGCGCTCTACGACGGCTTCGACGACGAGGATCTGGACGATCAGATCGAGCGTCTGTCCGCCGACCTCGGCCTCACCGGCGAGGCGACCCACGGCTACACGCCGCGCAGCCAGCGCCCGACCCGCCCGCTGGACGGGCGCACGCCGCCGGACCTCTCCCGCGCCTTCGCCGACATCCTGGCCAACACGCCGGACGAGGAAGACGACGCGGAGGAGGATGACGACGAAGACGATCACGAAGACGATCACGAAGACGAAGACGATGACGACGACGACGGCGAGGCGGACGAGGACGGTGATAGCCCCAACGATCCGCCGCCCCCGCCGCTGGCGCTGACGTTCACACCGGCGCCTACGCCAGAGCCGGAGCCGGAGCCCGAACCGCCGCCCCCGCCGCCGCCGCCCGATCTGCCCCCGGAGCCCTACATTCCGCCCTGGGAGCGGTATCCCAACGTCCGCTACGACGGCGGCTCCGGTTACTGAGCCACCGCGCGCGCCGTCGCGCCTGACCCTCAGAGATCGAAGGACGCCCGCCAGCAGACGCCCTGTGGCGGGAAGCTGAGCTGCGTCTCGGCGTTGGGCTGGGCGGCCAGCGCCCGGGTCAGCAGGCGTGAGCCGAAGCCGGCGTGGCCCTCCGGCGGGGCGGGGGCCGGGCCGCCGGTCTCGGTCCACTCCAGCGACAGCCGCCGCCGCGGGCCGATCTCGTCCGTCCGCCAGGTCAGCCGTACCTGGGCGTCCTTGACTGACAGCGCTCCGTGCTTGGCGGCGTTGGTGGCCAGCTCGTGCAGGCACAGGGTCAGCGCCACGGCCGCCTCGGGGGCCACGGTCACCGGGTCGCCCTCCAGGGTCACCCGGTTCGGCGCGTCGGGGCGAAAGGGGGCAAGGGTCCGGTCAGCCAGGGTCCCGACGGTCACCGGCCGCCAGCCGGCGTCGACCAGCACGTCGTGGGCGTCGGCCAGCGCCGACAGCCGGGCGCCGAAGTCACGCCGGGCGACCTGCGGATCGCGGGCGCTGCGAAAGGTCTGGTCGGCCAGGGACTGGACCACGGCCAGGGTGTTCTTGACCCGGTGGTGCAGCTCCAGCTGCAGCAGCCGCTCGCCCTCCCGCGCCGCCACCTCGCGCGCCAGGGCGGCGCGCAGCAGGGAGACGATCCAGATGACGAAGCTGCTGCTCGCCAGGAAGAAGACCAGGCCCAGGTAGAGGCGGCGCACGCCGATCTCACCCGCGCCCGGCGGCTCCAGGATCAGCAGGGCGCCGACGCCGATCGTGGTGACGCAGGCCGCGCCTGCCGCCGCCCCGCCGAACACGGCTGCGACCAGCACGGCCAGGATGAAGGTCCCGAAGGGCGCGCCGCTGCCGATCCACGGCGACAGCGCCAGCCGCAGGCCCAGGGCCGCCGTGCCCAGAGCGAGGCCCAGCGCCACGCGAGCCCCGAGGTTTCGTGGCTGCCGCGCGATCTGCCGCACCAGGAAATCGGTCACACCTTCTCCCTTGAACGCAGAACGCCCCGGCGGGCGCCGGGGCGTTCACATTCGCGGTCCTGGGTCCCTGTGTCTAGGCGGCGAGCAGGCCGGCCCTGCGACGGCGGATCGCCACGCCCAGCCCGCCAAAGCCCAGCAGCATCATCGCCCAGGTGCTGGGCTCGGGCACGACGCCGCCGGCGCCGGCGACCTCGAAGTTGTAGCTCACCGTGGACTCGTTGAACGTGAAGCTGATGTTGTCCACCGCGCCGCGGAACGCCCCGCCGTTCCAGCCCGAACCGACGCCGGTCGAGAAGCCCAGGATCCGCAGGTTCGGGTTGGCCGTCTGCCACGCCGCCGTCGACGCGCACTGGCCGCCAGGCGTGC
>JAIXTR010000389.1 GCA_027483845.1 Caulobacteraceae bacterium
CGTCTCCTCGGCGATCTGCGGCAGGCCGACGCCCTCGATGGTCGTCGCGGTGCCCGTGAAGTAGCGATCGATCAGCGCGGACGACAGGCCGACGGCGTCGAAGATCTGGGCGTCGCAGTAGGACTGGTAGGTGGAGATGCCCATCTTGGACATCACCTTCATGATGCCCTTGCCCACGGCCTTGATGTAGTTCTTCCGCACGTCGTAGGCCGACAGCGACAGGCCGTCGCGAACGCGGATCTGCTCCAGCGTCTGGAACGCCAGGTACGGGTTCACCGCCTCGGCGCCATAGCCGGCCAGGACGCAGAAGTGGTGCACCTCGCGCGCCTCGCCGGTCTCGATGACCAGGCCGGTCTGCATGCGCAGGCCCTGGCGGATCAGGTGGTGGTGCACCGCCGCCGTGGCCAGCGCCGCCGGGATCGGGATGCGCCCGTCCGACACCGCCCGGTCCGACAGGATCAGGATGTTCACATCGGCCAGCACATTGTCGGTGGCCTCCCGGCACACCCGCTCGATGGCCGCTTCCAGCCCCGCGGCGCCGTCCTCGGCGGGCCAGGTGATGTCGATGGTCGCGGTCCGGAAGGCGCCGTCCAGCAGCTCGTGGATCGCGCGCATCTTCGCCAGATCCTCGTCGGTGAGGATCGGCTGGGCGACTTCCAGGCGCTTGTGCGCGCCGGCCTGCCGGCCCAGCAGGTTCGGCCGCGGCCCGATCATCGAGACCAGGCTCATCACCAGCTCTTCGCGGATCGGGTCGATCGGCGGGTTCGTGACCTGGGCGAAGTTCTGCTTGAAGTACTCGTACAGCAGCTTGGAGCGCGACGAGAGCACCGCGATGGGCGTGTCGTGGCCCATCGAACCGATCGGGTCGTCTCCATCGCGGCCCATCGGTTCGAGGAAGAACTGCACGTCTTCCTGGGTGTAGCCAAAGGCCTGCTGGCGATCGAGCAGGGTCGCCGGATCGTTCGTCGGCGGTTCCGCGGAGACTTCGTCAAGCGACAGCTCTTCCAGCTTGAACTGGGTGTCGGCCAGCCACTGCTGATAGGGCGCGGCCGCGGCGAGCTTCGTCTTGATCTCCTCGTCCTCGATGATGCGGCCCTCCTCCATGTCGATGAGGAGCATCTTGCCGGGCTGGAGCCGCCACTTGCGGACGATCCGCTCCTCCGGCACGTCCAGCACGCCGACTTCCGAGGCCATGATCACATGGTCCTGGTCGGTGATGACGAAGCGCGCGGGGCGCAGGCCGTTGCGGTCGAGGGTGGCGCCGATCTGGCGGCCATCGGTGAAGGCCACGGCGGCCGGGCCGTCCCACGGCTCCATCAGCGCGGCGTGGTATTCGTAGAAGGCCTTCCGTTCGGCATCCATCAGCGGATTGCCGGCCCAGGCCTCCGGGATCAGCATCATCATGGCCTGGACCAGCGGGATGCCGCCGGCGACCAGCAGCTCCAGCGCATTGTCGAGACAGGCCGTGTCCGACTGCCCGTGCGGGATCAGCGGCCACATCTTGTTCAGGTCGGCGCCCAGCAGCTCGCTTTCCAGCGTGCGGCGGCGGGCGTTCATCCAGTTCACGTTGCCGCGGACCGTGTTGATCTCGCCGTTGTGGGCGACGAACCGGTAGGGGTGGGCCAGCTTCCACGATGGGAAGGTGTTGGTCGAGAACCGCTGGTGAACCATCGACAGCGCGCTCTCGCAGCGCTCGTCCTGGAGATCCATGTAGAAGGAGCCCACCTGGTTGGCGAGCAACAGGCCCTTGTAGACCACCGTCCGCGTCGAGAACGACGGGAGGTAGACCTCGGCGAGTTCTGGGATGCCGCGCTTGGCCGCCAGCTCGGCCAGCGGATTCTGGAACTGCTTGCGGACGGCCAGCAGCTTGCGCTCGTGGGCGTCCTGGTCCTTCACGTTCGGGCCGCGGCCGACGAAGGCCTGGCGGATCAGCGGCATGGAGGCCAGCACGGCCTCGCCCAGCCCGTCGACGTTCACGGGCACGTCGCGCCAGCCCAGCAGGGGCTGCTTCTCGACCTTCAGGAAGTGCTCGAACTGCTCCATGGCGGCGACGCGCGCCAGCTCGTCCTGCGGCAGGAAGCACATGGCGACGGCGTATTCGCCGGCCGGCGGCAGGTCGACGCCCGCGTCCTTCGCCCAGTCGCGATACAGCCGATCGGGGATCTGGATCAGGCAGCCGGCGCCATCGCCCACCAGCGGGTCCGCGCCCACCGCGCCACGATGGTCGATGTTCACCAGGATCTGCAGGCCGGCCTGCACGACCTCGTGCGATTTCCGGCCCTTGATGTTCGCCACAAAGCCGACGCCACAGGCGTCATGCTCGTTGCGCGGGTCGTACAGCCCCTGCTTTTCCATCGTGCGCATCGTCATCCTGCATTCCCTTTGGCGAGAACCTGGCCGCAAGGCCACATTCAACGCCGGGGCGGCTTTTACGCGGTAGAATTCGCCCGTGTCGATGGCCGAAATCGCCGATGCGAGGTCGAAATTTTCCAAATGCCCGGGCGTCTTAGCGCGGCGCTTCCATCGGTCGCGCGGTTCGCGGCTGCGGGCTGTGCGCTGGAAGGCCGTTCAAGGGCCCGAACGGGGTAGACCAGGGGCTGCCAGCCCTCGCAGCATGAAGGGGCGCCCTTGCGGGTTGGCAGGACGGACGAGCCGTGGCATCCGAGGCGACGATCGGAGCGTGGCCTCGTAGCTCAGCCGGATAGAGCAGGGCTTTCCTAAAGCCAAGGTCGGGGGTTCGAGTCCCTCCGAGGCCGCCACACCACACTACTCTCCCATCACCTTCCCCGCTGTCGGGCCATGCGCCGAAATGCACCAACGTGCGGGCCGCTGCACCTTACCGCGCCCGCGTCGGACGCGCAGAAGACGGCCTGCCGCGCATCGGCCGTTGTGCGACGGCGACCGTATCGCCACGGCCCTGGGGCAATTCATTGAAAAAGCTTGTACTTGCGTTCCTGCTTACGTCCGCCGCCGCACCGGCGGTCGCCGGGACGGTCTACGGCTCCGGCGCGGATCAAACCGGCGACGTCAGGCTCTTTCAGGTCGGCTCGAACCTCGGCCCCGGCGGTTTTATCACGAAGGACGCCCCGTTGGTCGTGGGCCTGGGCGGCGTGCCTCTGACCTTCCCGCTCAGCGCCATGGGGGGCGTGGACGGCCAGCTTAAAGGCTCGAGCCCGTCCACAAACGCCTTCGACTACGGCTTCGACCTCCATCCCGACCACATCAACGGCGGCGGATACACCTCCGGCACGGGATCGGTCACCGTGGGCGATAAAGGCCCCGACCTGACGCTTGCGATCAACGGCATGGCGCCCCTGGGCGGCGAGATGTTCGGGGTCAGTTGGAACGGCAGTTTCGACTATTTCTATCAGATCAATCAGCAGCCCGACGCGTCGGGCGACTACACGTCGTTCACCGGCGATGTGACCATTGGCGACACGGGACGCCAGTTCGAGCTGAAGATCGACACCCTGGCCAGCTACAACGGCCAGATCTACGGCACGGCCTATGACCACGGGACGAGCGTCTTCTTTCAGGTGAACCGCAACGACAGCGGCTTCGGCGCCCATATCGACGGACTGGGAACCCTGACCGTGGGTGAGTTCGGACCGGGGGACACCTTCCAGCTTTCGGCCATGGTGGGCGGCGACAATGGCCTGGAGGGCGTCGCCTGGAACGGCGTCTTCAACTACTATTTCAACGTCGATCCCAACCAGAGCGGCTTCGGAGGGTTCACCTCCCACACCGGCGCGCTGCTGGACGGATCCAACGGCGCTCAGGTGTCCTACAAGGTCACCGCGCTGGGCTATCTGGCGACCCCGGTCCCGGTCGAAAACGGCGGCGTTCCCGAACCTGCGACTTGGGCGCTGATGCTGGCGGGCTTCGGCCTCGCCGGCGCGCGGCTCCGTCGGCGGCCGGCCCCGTTGCGGACAGCCTGATCGCGGTCCGTCCCGCCACCCCTGCCCCCGCTACGAACCGAACACCCAGCCGGCGCCGCCCAGCAGGGGCGATCCGTCGACGGTGACGCTGACGTGGGCCACCGCCGTCGCGCCGTCCTCGTCACGCAGGGTGTAGCTGAAGTGGTCCACCAGCGTCTGCCCGGGCGTCAGCGCCAGGAGGTCGGCGGTGTCGGCGTGATAGACCACGCTGTGGGTCGCCGCGTCGAAGGTCACACGGCCCTTGAGCCCGGTCAGGTCCACGCTGTCGATAGTCAGCTTCTGGCCATAGTCGATGTCGCTGTCGTTGGCTTGCAGCAGCCCCCAGAGGTTCCCGGTCGAAACGCCGGCGTCGATCGACAGCGCGTCGTCGCCGGCCACCGGGTCGTCATTGAGGCCCAGGATGTTGACCGTGACCTGGCCCGTGTGCAGCTCGCCGGTGGCCACGCTCCGCACGGTGTAGGTGAAGCTCTGCTGGTCGCGATAGTCGCCCCACAGGATGTCCTGCGCCGGGTCGTCGGCGGCGTAGGTGAGCACGCCGCCTGAGAGCGTCACGGTCCCCGCGGTGGCCGACGCGTCGACGGACACCAGCTCCACCGCCCCGCCCAGGACGGATTGAGCACGAGCCAGAATGCCGGCCGCGAGATCGTCGCTGGTCTCGTCCTCGTAGAGTTCGAGCGAGGCGGCGAGGCCCGGCTCCGGCAGGGGCGAGCCCGTGACGACCACCGTCGCTGTGGCCGTCGACCTGGCGCCATGGCTGTCCACCACCTCATAGGTGAAGGTGTCCGTGGCCGTCTGGCCGGCGCCAAGGCCCGCGAAGCGATCGCCGGGGTCGTAGGTCACCCGACCCTGGGCGTCGACCGATAGCGATGCGCCAAGGGCCGAGACCGTCGGGATGGCGGCGAGCGCCACGTGGTCGCCCTGGTCCACGTCACTGTCGTTGGCCAGCAGGTTGGACAGGATCGTCGGCCCGGTCTTCGCGGCCGCCACCGTCTCGCCCTCGGCCAGCGGCGCGTCATTGGCGCCCTGGATCGTGACGCGGACGTCGGTCGTGTCGGTCAGGCCTGCCTGATCGCGCACAGTGTAGCTGAAGGTGTCGGTGACCGTCTGGCCCGCGCCCAGCGACTGGGCGGCCGCGCCGGGGATGTAGGTGAGCGTGCCGTCCGCAAGCACCTTGGCGACGCCGCGCGCGCCCGAGGTCGCGCTCACCAGGGAGAGCTTGTCGCCGTGGTCGACGTCAAAGTCGTTGGCGAGCACGGCGATGGAGGTCGCACCATCCTCACCGACCGTCACCGCATCCGCCGTCGCGGTCGGGGCGTCGTTTATGCCCAGAATCGTCACCGTGACGCCGGCCGTCGCGGTCAGGCCGAAGGCGTCGGTGACGGTGTAGCTGAAGTGGTCGGTCAGGCTCTCGCCCGGCGCGAGCGCCTGGGCCGCGGCGCCGGGGGTCACATAGTTGACGCCCCCGCCCACGACCGACACCTGGCCCAGCAGGCCCGCCGTGTTGACCGACGTTATGGTCAGGGCGCCGTTGAACTGCGGCTCCGCGTCGTTCGCCAGCACGTCCACGCGGGTCGTGCCGACGCCTTGCAGGCTGACCGTGTCGTCGACCGCGACGGGCGCGCGCTTGCCGGCCGCGCTGGCCAGGTCGCCCAGGGTCACCGTACGGTCGGCGAACACGAACCGCTCCACACCGCGCACCATGTCCGCGCCGTCGCCGCCGGACCGCCCATCGGTCAGGCGCACCCCGTCGGCCAGGAGGTCGAACCGGTAGTCGACGTAGCGGCCCGAGAACACCGCGGTGTCCGTCCCCAATCCGCCCTCCAGCAGGTCGTCGCCGCCGGCGCCGGTCAGCCGGTCGTCGCCGCCCCCGCCGAGCAGCGTATCGGCCAGCGCGCCGCCCGAGACGGTGTCGCTCCCGGCGCCCGCCGTGAAGTCGACCCCCTCCACGTTGCGGACCGACGTCCCGCGGATCAGGACCGGGCCAGTGAGGTTGGCGGCCACCGAGAAGGTCAGGCCGCTGGTCTCGTTCGCGAAGTCGAGCACCGCCCGATCCACGCCGGCCCCGCCATCGATCGGTGCGTCGTCCGAGCCGCCGACCAGGAGGGCGTCGCCTGCGCCGCCGGTCAGCTGGTCGGTGGCCGCGCCCCCAATCAGGGTGTCGGCGCCGTCGCCGCCGTCCAGGATGTCGTAGCCTTCGCCGCCGATCAGCAGGTCATCCCCGCCGCCGCCCTTCAGCCAGTCCGTCCCTAGCCCGCCGTCCAGCGTGTCGTTCAGCGCGCCGCCCGTGAGCACGTCGGCGCCGCGGCCGCCGATCAAGTTAACCCGCTCAATGTTGGCCACCGAGATCCCGGCCAGCGTCTGGGCGCCCGGTCCGACCGTGTAGCGAAGGCTGGCCGCTGCCGCCGAGAGATCCAGCTGCGCCAGGTCGATCCCGTCGCCGCCATCGACAACCAGGTCCCCGATCTCGCCCGCGAGGGTATCCGCGCCGCTGCCGCCATAGAGGCGGTCAGCGCCGCCGAGGCCGGTGATCGAGTCGTCGCCGGCGGTTCCGTTCACGGTGTCGGCGGCGTTGGTTCCAGTGAAGATGGGCATGGGAAGGGTCCTGTTGGCAGGCGCGTTCGAGGGCGCCGCCCCTGCGGATCAGGGGCGGTGGCGGCGCGCGGGATGGAAGGAAGCGGCTTAGGTCAGGCGGCGGCGGAGAGCGCGCGCCGGCGACGAAGCGCCGCGCCCGAGACCCCGAAGCCGATGATCATCAGCGCCCAGGCGCCGGGCTCCGGGACGGCCGCCGTGTCGCTCAGGAACACACCTGAGGCGGACTTGGCGTAGATCCCCTCGGGCAGGGTCCAGTTGAAGTGCAGGGTGTGGCTGAAGTCGGCCTGGGAGAAGCCGTTCGCGCCGCCCTCCGCATGACTCGACGTGAACAGCTCGATGTAGACGAACTGCCGCCCAACCGGCGGGATCAGCATGACGTCGTTGTAATAATTAACGCCTGCGGCCAGGTCGTACCAAGGCAGGTTGTCCACATCCAGGGCCTCGCGGTCACCGTAGAAGAAGCGGAACTTGGCTTCTGCATCACCGTCCAGAACGCCGTCGATGGAAAGCTCCAGCGGGATCAGCGTGTTCTCCACGACGGGCAGGTCATCGGCCAGTTGGAAGAGTTCGATCGTGTCCCACATCGCCGCCCGCGCTGAAGACGACACGCCGAGGCAGACGTCCCGGGGCGAACCCGGGGGACACACGTCCGCGTCGCGCCGCGACAGGGACGCAGACTTCAGGGTCCCGCCGCCCAGCGACGCCGCCGCCGATGCGCGATAGGTGTCCGTGTAGAAATCGATGGCGTGGGAGGCCGACGCGTCCGGATTCCCCGCGCCGCCATCGCGGATCACGACGCCGCCGGTGTAGGTCTGCACCATGGATCCATAGTCCGGGCCGGTCTTCACCGGCGGCTGAAACTGAGCGGCGGCTTGCGGGGCTGAAACCAGCCAAAGGGCGGCGGCGACCAGCGCCAGCAGCGGGTTATGGAGACGGTGGGGATGGCGGAACGTGGGCATGGCGTTGAACTCCGGGCAAAGACGGGTGATCGCCGGCTGCTGAGCGGTCGGCGGCAGGTTGGTTGGGTTGGAATGGCGCCGGGCTGGCGGCGCGGCGGCGCTAGCCTTTGACTGCGGTCAGCATCCCGTTGAAGGCCGCGTAGGCCTCCTCCCAACGGGTCGTTCGCCGCAGTCGCTCTAGCCAGCGCCTGACGTTGGGATGGGGACTGAAGTCATAGTCCACCACCTGCAGCAGGCTGACGTACGATCCGCCCAGATAGTCCGCGAGGCTGAGAGCCTCCCCGCACACGTAGGGTTGGTCGCCGATCAAATTCCGGTCGAGGATGTCCAGCCAACGGGCGGTGGCGAGGCGGGCCTTGTGGCTTGCGGCGGCCTGCAGCTCAGGCGTCGGCTGTCGCAGCTCGGGCAGCAGCATCGGGTAGACGAGCCCATAGCCGCTGTCGCGGTAGAAGCCGGTGTTGAACCAGTCCATCCGCTCGTTCACCCGCGAGCGCGCACGGCGCTCCTTTGGATAGGCGGGCGAGTCCGCGACGTCGGCCAGGTGCTTCAGGATCGCCGAGGCCTCGGTCAGCACGAAGCCGTCGTCCTCCAGCACCGGCACCTGGGTGCTGGGGTTCAGCTGGCGGAAGGCCGCTGCGTGATGCTCGCCATGCGTCAGGCTGACGTTGACCAGGTCCAGATCCAGCCCGGCGTCCGCGGCGAAATGCGCCACCGGGCGGGAGGTGGTGGAGGCGGGATCGTAATAGAGGCGCATGAGGTGTCTCGGCGGCGTCGGTTTCGATGTCGCGCGAACCTAGGCCGTGGGTAGTCCGCGGTTCAAACAACGTTCCTGCGCAGGGGTTCGTCGTTTTTGCATTGCCAGAACGACGATCCTCGAGGGAGATCGGCGCGACAGACGACCTGAGGCCGCCGGGGGGCGCAGAATGTTCGAGTGGAGCGATCTTCGCTACTTCCTGGCCGTCGCCAAGACGGGATCCACGGCCGCCGCGGCTCAGGAGACCCGCGTCAGCCAGACAACCGTCGCACGCCGCCTCAGCGCGCTCGAGGATGCGCTGCGCCTGAAGCTGATCGAGCGAACACAGACGGGCAGCCGATTGACCGAAGCCGGAGAGCAGATTCGGGCCGCTGCGGAGCGGGTCGAGGCCGAGATCGAGGCCTTCACTGGAAGCGTGGAAACAGCGCGACGTCGTCTGGCCGGAGTCATCCGCTTCACCATGCCGCCCGAGGCCGTGGAAGACCTAATGTCCAATCCGATCCGGCTCTTCATGGCGCAACACCCCGGGGTCAGGATCGAGGTGCTTGCGACCCACGCCTTCCTGGATATCGCCGCCGGCGATGCCGACATCGCCCTTCGCGCCGGCCGGATGCCCACCAACCCCGAGCTGATCGTGCGCAAGGCCGCGAACATCGAGTGGACTTGGTTCTGCAGCCCCGACTATCTGGCGCGGCTCCCGCCCCAAACCGACCTCGAAGACATTTCGAAGCACCCGGTGATCGGGGCGGAAGGGCAGATCGCGGGCGCCGCTCCAATGCGCTGGCTCGCCGAGCAGACGAACTTCGCCTACACGGCCGCCAGCCCGGAAACGATGGCCAGCTTCGCACGCGCCGGGCTGGGCATCGTCATGCTCCCCGCGATCAGCCTGGTCGCAAAGACGGGTCTGGTCCCTTTCCGCGCCCCCCTCCCGGATGTCAGCGACACCATGTGGATCGTCACGCGTGACGACGTGCGGCGTCAGCCCGCCGTGCGGGCCTTCATCGACTTCATTGTCGCGCATCTCGCGGTGCTGGAGGCTGAGCGGCTGGGGCAGGCCTGACGGGAGTGTTTCGTTAACGCGAAGCACCTTGTGTTAGGCGCCCGGGCGAGGTGTGCCCGTCTTGGACGTCGGGGGCCGGCTTGCAGCAGGCGATCGTGAAGCAGAGTCCTTCGGGCCGCCCGAAGGTGTCGGTGATGATCATCACCTACAACCATGCCCCTTACATCGCCGAGGCGATCGAGAGCGTCCTCTGCCAGGAGACCGATTTCCCCTTCACGATCCACGTGATCGACGACTGCTCGACCGACGGCACGTCCGACATCGTCCGCGACTATGCGGCGCGGTATCCGGACATCGTGAAGCCGTTCATCAACAAGAAGAACCTCGGCAACCCCGTCACGCAGAAGAACTTCTACTACGGGTTCTCGACCCTCGACGGCGACTACGCGGCCATCCTGGAGGGCGACGACTACTGGATCTCGCCCTATCGCCTGAAGGCGCATGTCGATTTCCTGGAGGCCAACCCCGATTTCGTCGCGTGCGCCAACAACACCGTCAAGATCTATCAGGACGGGTCAAAGCCACCGCACATCTTCCAAAAGCCGCCGGACAAGGACGTCCACGACATCGACGACCTGATCATGGTCTCGTCGTTCTTCCACGCCTCGTCGCTGACGTTCCGCAACGTGTTCCGCGGGCGGGTGCCGCGTTACATGCGGAGCCCGCTGTCCTGCGACATCTTCATCACGATCGCCCACGCCCAGCACGGCAAGATCAAGTACTTCGATGAGGCGTGGTCCGTGTATCGCGCCCATGGCGGGGGCCTGTTCTCGCAGATGAGCCAGACGAAAGGCTGGATGTGGAACATCGACAGCCTGCAGGCCTGCAACCGCTGGCTTGGCTATCGCTACTTTCCGCGGTTTGCGAAGTCGATCTACCACTACTGCGACGTCCTGTTGACCAACGGCCGCGAGGAAGATGGCTTCACGCCGGAGATGCGCCGGAAGTACACGGCCGTCCGGCGGCGCTACCGGACGTTCGACCAATTCTTCCGCAACGCGGATATCGCCCTTTCGAGATGGATTCCGGGCCGCCGCGCCAAGACGACCGGGGCGACGCTGAACCTCGGCTGCGGACACCTCCGCTACGTGCCCTACGTCAATGTCGACTGCCGGAAAGACGTCGACGCCGATATGATCGTCGATCTCGAAAAGACACCCTGGCCCTGGCCCGACAACTATGCTGGCGGGGTGCAGTTCGATCATTCGCTCGAGCACCTGGGCGCGGACTTCAAAACGTTCCAGGCCATCATGCGCGAACTCTATCGCGTCAGCATGGACGGGGCGCGCGTGATCATCCTGGCCAAGCATCCTTGGAACGATACCTTCCGCAATGACCCCACCTGCGTTCGGGTCGTCTCGCCCCCGGTCCTGGCCATGTTCGATCGCGGCACATCGCTCGCCGCCAAGCCGGAGCCCGTCGCCGTGCAGAACGGCGTCGATTTCGAGCTGGTCAAGCGGACGGCTGTGCTGGCCGAGCCGTACAAGAGCCGCTTCCAGAACGGCCAGTTGCCCCCTGAGGAGGCCGCGCGCCTCGTCGACTCCAGCCTCAACGTCTGCAGCGACTTCCAGCTCGAACTGCGCGTCCACAAGCCGCCGCGGTCGCCAGACGCGCTGTCGGCGCTCGGCGTCGGCAACAGTTCCGCGCCGGACGCCACGCAGGCCGCCCAGCGTTGACCATCCCCCGCGGACGCCGATACACTTAGGTCACTAAGTAATCTGTCGGGGGATGCGGGTGTCCAGCTTCGAATTCGGCGATCGCGCCCTCAAGAGCCAGCCGCTGTGCGTCGCAGCTTTCGAGGTCGCCGGCGAGATCATGTCGTTGGGCCAGTCGCCGTGGCGCAACCGCCGGATCGGCTACATCACCGGCGGCCGGTTCGGAGGGCCCCGCCTCAAGGGCGAGATCCTGCCAGGCGGCGGCAATTGGTCGGAGAGTGGCGATGGGCCGGACGGCGCGGCCGTGGGCGCCTTCGACGCGCGCAGCGTCTGGAAGACCGACGACGGGGCGCTGATCTATGTCACCTATTCGGGCCGGACCCTGATCCCGCCGGATGTGACCGCCGCCTTCCGCGACCCGGCCCAGCCGCACGTCGATCCGTTACGCTACCTGATCCGCATCGCCCCGGTCTTCGAGACGGCCGACCCGCGATACCTCTGGCTGAACGCGGTGCTGGGCGTCGGCTGCGGCGAGCGCACCGCCACCGGCATCGACCACTTCATCTACGCCATCACCTAGGCGCGTACTGCCGGTCGCCGAAGAGGATCGAGCGCTGCTCGTCCGACAAGCCCGCCAGCCCGCCCTCGATGGTCTCCTTGCGCAGAGTCTCGCGCCCTACCTCGACGCCGCGGACAACGGCCGGCCGCGCCGCCACCTGGTCGAACCAGCGCTTCAGATTGGGGAACGCCTCGGCGCGCAGTTCGACCTGGCGCAGGGTGTAGGGCCAGGTCGCCATGTCGGCGATCGTATAGTCGTCGCCGGCCAGATAGGCGGTCTCGGCCAGGCGGCCGTCCAGCACCCGCAGCAGCCGCGTCACCTCGTTGGCGTAGCGGTCGATGGCGTAGGGATGCTTGTCCTTGGCGTAGAACGAGAAGTGCGCGTTCTGGCCGAACATCGGCCCGACGCCCGACATCTGGAACATCAGCCACTGATGGCAGATCGCCCGCGCGCGCGGCGCCGTCGGCAGGAACCGTCCGGTCTTCTCCGCGAGGTACCAGAGGATCGCGCCCGACTCGGCCAGCACCAGGGGCGCGCCGCCATCGGCGGGCGCGTCGTCGATGATCACCGGCGCCTTGTTGTTGGGGTTGAGCGCCAGGAATTCCGGGTCGAACTGGTCGCCGGCCAGGATGTCGACGAGGTGGAGCCGCCACGGCAGGTCCATCTCCTCCAGCGCGATGGCGACCTTGCGGGCGTTGGGCGTCGGGCCGCCATAGAGGGTGATCATGCTTGGGCTCCGCGGGCGATGGTCCAGGTCAGCACACTGACGCTACGGCGGTCGACAGATTGCGCGCGCGGACGCCCTGCGACCGTCCATCTCTTTGACAATCCGCAGGAACCGTCCCATTCGGATTTCATGAGATTTCGGGAGGCGTTTCGCGCGTGACGGCCGACGAGGATGTCCGGCACCTGCTGCTGTCGCTGCTGCGCGGGTTCTACTGGTTCGACGAGGGCTTGCAGAACTATCTGCAGGCGCGTGGATGGCCGGTCGTCACCCGACCCCAGTCGATGGTGATGGCCAACCTGGTGCTCGGTGTGCGCCGGCCGTCCGACATCGCCCGCAACATGGGCGTCAGCCGCCAGGCCATCCACGCCACCATCAATCAGATGATCGCCATGGACATGGTCGCGCTGGTGGACGATCCGTCCAACGGCCGGGTCAAGATCGTGGTCCCCACCGCCATGGGCGAGACCATGCGGATCGACGCCCAGCGGTCCATGGTCCTGATGGGCGAGGAACTGGGCCGCCGCCTGGGCCGCGCCCAGTTCCTGAAAGCCGCCCACCTGCTCCACCAGGACTGGGGGCCCCCGGTCACCTTCACTCCCGAAGACGTGGCGAACGACGCGTAGGGACATCAGCGGTCTGAGGCTCGCCCCTACCGCTTCGTCTCCACCCACTCGCAGACCAGTTTCGCGGCCTCCTCGCGGACCTCGCGGCTGTCTTCGAAGTAGTGGGCGCCCTTGATCAGGCGGAGCTGTTTGTCGGGGCTGCCCAGGTTGTCGAAGATGATCTGGGCGTCGCTGGGGAAGACGCCGGTGTCGGCCAGGCCTTGGACCACCAGCGCCGGCATGCGGAACTTGGCCAGCTGGTCGGCGCCCCGGCACTTGGACGTCTCCAGGCTCCACATGCTGAGCCAGGTCTTCAGCGTGTTGGCCCGGCCGATGGAGGGGGTGCGGTTGGCGATGGCGGGGTGGCCGCGGTAGCACATCGGCGTCTCGCGTTCGGACGGGTCGATGGTCCCGTCCATCATCCTGAGGTCGCCCCAGCAGCGGAACAGCGGGAACAGGCGGTCCGGCACGCCGGCGGCGTTGAGGCGGGCCAGCTCGGCCTTGGCCCAGTCGGTGATCCGCTGGTTGCGGGCGCGCTGGGCGGCGCGATAGCGGGCGATGAACTCCGGCGAATAGGCCGGGCCGTTGTCGGGGTTGAAGGGGTTCAGGCTCTCGTCCGTGGCGACCGGGTCCCACTCGTCGGTGACCGAGGCGTCCATCCAGTCGGTCAGCACCTCGGGCCGGCCCTGGTGGGCGTTGAACGAGATGTAGAGATCGCCCGGCGGCAGGCTGTGCAGCGCCGCCAGACCCGCCCCGCTCAAGAGATCGCCCAGGGTCGGTTCGATGGCCTCGGCCTGATAGGCGCCCATGAGCGAACCGCCGCCGGAGTTGCCCAGGATCACTACTGTCTCGACGCCGGCCTGTTCCTTGAGCCAGCGGACGCCGACGCCGATGTCGATCACCGCATGCTCCAGCAGGAACTGGTCCTCGGCCCCGCGATAGCGGGTGTTCCAGCCCAGGAAGCCGTAGCCGCGCGAGGCGAGGTAGGGCGCCAGGTAATGCTCCGAGAAATCGACGTTGTAGTGCGTGGCGATGAAGGCGGTCTTGGGCCGCGCGCCCTTTGGCGTGGTGTAGATCCCCTGGCAGGGATGACCGCCCGCCATGATCCGCGGCGACGTGGGCGACGGGAAGCCCAGGAACTTGCGGTCCAGTCCGGCCAGCAGGTCGCTGTCGTCGATCATGCCGTCTCTCCCCTAAGGTGGTCAGGCCGCTTGGCGGCGCGTTTGATACTTCGTAATCTAATCATTATGCCCGATCCAGCGAGAACCTGCGGGTCCGCACGCACCGGAGGACGACGCCTATGCAGGCCCTGATGCAGGACTGGTCGCTGACCCTGGACAAGATCCTGGACCACGCCGCCCGCTGGCACGGCGACCGGGAGGTGGTGACCCGTTCGGTGGAGGGGCCGGTCACCCGCAGCACCTACGCCGACCTCCACCGGCGCGCCAAGCAGGTCTCGCACGGCCTGCTGGCGATGGGGATCCGGCCGGGCGACCGCGTCGCGACCATGGGCTGGAACTCGGACCGGCATCTGGAGGTCTGGTACGGGGCGGTCGGCATCGGCGCGGTGCTGCACACCCTCAATCCGCGGCTGTTCCCCGAGCAGATCGTCTATATCGCCAACCACGCCGAGGACACGGTGCTGTTCGCCGATCCCGCCTGCGCCAGCCTGCTGGCCGAGCTGCTGCCGCAGTGCCCGACGATCCGGCGGGTGATCTTCCTGAGCGAGGCCGCGCCCGAAACCCCCTACCCCGCCGAGGCCTACGAGCCGTGGCTGGCGGGCCGGCCGACGGACACCGTCTGGGGCGGCTTCGACGAGAGCGCCGCCGCGGGGCTCTGCTACACCTCCGGGACCACCGGCAATCCCAAGGGCGTGCTGTACGGCCACCGGTCGAACTACCTGCACGCCATGATGTCGCTGCAGCCGGACGCCCTGAACCTGTCGGCCCGCGACACCATCCTGCTGAGCGTCCCGATGTACCACGCCAATGCCTGGGGCGTGATGTACTCGGCCCCCATGGTGGGCGCGAAACTGGTCCTGCCCGGCCAGCGGCTGGACGGCGCCGCGCTGCATGAGCTGATGGAGACCGAGGGCGTCACCTACTCGGCCGGCGTGCCCACGCTTTGGCAGATGCTGCTCACCCATCTGCGCGACACCGGCGGCAAGCTGTCGACGCTGCAGCGGCTGACCGTCGGCGGCTCAGCCTGTCCGGAATCGCTGATCCGCGCCTTCCGCGACGACTATGGGGTGGACGTGTACCAAGGCTGGGGGA
>JAIXTR010000530.1 GCA_027483845.1 Caulobacteraceae bacterium
ATAATTCCTCCCAAAGCAGCTCTTATTTAGCGTCGGTCCGGGTCGAGCCGGCCGATTTGTGACGACGATGACACAAGATTTTACCCTTTGCTAGGGGTGTCGCGCCGCTACGGCCACGCCGTCCGCACTTGCGATCTCCCGCTGGGCGCGGGCCTTCAGATAACCATGCAGCGCGGCGATCTCGTCGGACGTCAGCACGTTGAACCGCTGGGGCGACACCTGAGTCATCAGGCCCACCCTACGGCCGCCCGCGGCGATCCCGGTGCGGAGCAGGGTTTCGAAGTCCTGGGCGTCATATGACGCCGCCATCGTCAGGTTCGGCGACTTGAGCATCTCGCGGCCCTTCAAGGCCGGCCCATGGCATTCGATGCAGGCGCGGGCGATGTCGCGGCCACGCGCGTGCTCCGGCCCAACCTCTTCCAGCGACATCGCAGCCTCAGCCTTGAGAGTCGCCGGTTCGGACCGGAACTGGCCCATGAGCACCGCGACCCGGCCCAGGGGACCGACCTCGAAGCGCGGCTGGGTCGCGCCGGTCGGCCGGAACGTGCGGAGATAGGCCACGAGATCCGCCGCCTCGCGGTCGGTGAGGTGCGAGAAGGCGCTGGAGGGCATCATCCAGAGCCGACGCCCGTCCGCCGCCACGCCGTGGCGGATCGCGCGGTCGATCGCCGCGTCGGACTGTCCCACCAGCGCACGGCTGAGGTTCGGCCCGTAGGCGCGGACGATCGGCATCTCGTCGTGGAAGAGCTTCCCCTCCAGCGCGGCGCCGTGACAATCGTGGCACCCGTTGACGATCGCGACCCGGCGACCCCGCGCGACCGCACCGGGATCGTGCGACGCCATGGTGCGAACCGTTGGCGCGTCCACGGGCCAGCGGATGATCGCTTCGGAACCGCCATAGATTGCGCCGACGACCGCCAGCACTAGTCCGATGACGGCGGCCAGGGCGTATCCGCCCCACGTCAAAAAGGGTCTCATAATCTCGCTCACCTGATCGGCGAACGCGGCCTCTGGTGGACCGCCGTTCGGGGAGCGGGCGAGATACGGGCGTGTCGGCGCGCCCACAATCCGAGAGATTGCAGCGCCACTCTGCAGCTTTGCAGTGCATCGAAAAGGCCCCCAACGACGTAGGGGGCGACGGAACCTAGGCGGCCGCGGCCTTCACCGCGCTGGCGATATCCTTGATCACCTGGCGCACCAGCGTCTCGTCGTCGGCTTCGGCCATGATCCGGATCAGGGGCTCGGTGCCCGATGCGCGGACCACCAGACGCCCGGTCCCATTCAGCCGCTGCTCGGCGTCGGCCATCACGGCCTTGACCTTGGCGTTCTCCAGCGGCTTGCCGCCGGCGAAGCGGACGTTCTCAAGCTTCTGCGGGACCGGCTCGAACTGGCGGGCCAGCGCGCTCATCGGGTGATCGCTCTCCTTCAGCACCGCCAGCACCTGCAGCGCCGCCAGCAGGCCGTCGCCGGTGGTGGAGAAGTCGGACAGGATCAGGTGGCCGGACTGTTCTCCGCCGACATTGAAGTCGCCCTGCCGCATCCTGGCCATCACATAGCGGTCGCCCACCTGGGTGCGCTCGAGGGTCAGCTTGCGGTCGGCCAGGAAGCGTTCCAGGCCCAGGTTCGACATCACCGTGGCCACGACCCCGCCGCCGCGCAGCTTGTCGCGCCGCGCCCAGTCCGCGGCGATCAGCGCCATGATCTGGTCGCCGTCGATAACCGTGCCGCGCTCGTCGCAGATGACCAGCCGGTCCGCATCGCCGTCCAGGGCGATGCCGATATCGGCGCGGTACTCCTTCACGGCCTTCTGCATGGCCGCCGGGTGGGTCGAACCGCACTCCTGATTGATGTTGAAGCCGTTGGGCGCGATGCCGATCGGGATCACCTCCGCGCCCAGCTCATAGAGCGCGGCAGGCGCAACCTTGTAGGCGGCGCCATTGGCGCAATCGATGACGATGCGCATGCCGGTCAGGTTCAGCCGGCGCGGGAACGTCGCCTTGGCGATCTCCACGTAGCGCGCCTGGCTGTCGTCGATCCGCTGTACGCGGCCCAGCGCCGTCGGCGGGGCCAGTCCCTGCTGCAGGCCCTCGTCCATGAGCGCCTCGATCTCGAGCTCCTTCTCGTCGGACAGCTTGTAGCCGTCCGGGCCGAACAGCTTGATCCCGTTGTCGGAGAAGGCGTTGTGCGAGGCCGAGATCATCACGCCCAGGTCGGCGCGCAGGGAGCGCGTCATCATGGCCACGCCCGGGGTCGGCAGCGGGCCGAACAGCCGCACGTCCATCCCCACGCTGGTGAAGCCTGCGACCAGGGCCGGTTCGATCATGTAGCCGGACAGGCGGGTGTCCTTGCCGATCACCACCAGATGGCGCCGCTCGTCCCCGGACATGAACATCTTGCCGGCGGCCATGCCGACCCGCAGGGCCACCTCGGCGGTCATGGGATGACGGTTGGCCTCGCCACGGATGCCGTCGGTGCCGAAGTAGGCGCGCTTACTCATGAGGATGCTCGTCGGAAGAGGGGCGGGAAACGATCCGAAACAGACTTTTAGTCGCCGCGACCTTGGCTGATGGTAAAGCGCCGCGATCGCGGGCAAAACCGCATGGATTCGCCCTTACCACAAAGGAAGCCAGAGCCACATGTGCGGCATTATCGGCATCGTGGGCGCCAAGCCCGTTCAGGATCGGCTGGTCGAAAGCCTGAAGCGGCTGGAATACCGGGGCTATGACTCCGCCGGCGTCGCCGCAGTGGTCGACGGCAAGGTCGAGCGTCGCCGGGCCGAGGGTAAGATCCGCGCCCTTGAGGACGTGTTGGCCGCCGCACCCCTCGCCGGCGCCGTGGGTATTGGCCACACGCGCTGGGCGACGCATGGCGCCCCGTCGCTCCGCAACGCCCACCCCCACACCCAGGGCCGGGTGACGCTGGTCCACAATGGGATCATCGAGAACTATGCGGAGCTGCGCGACGCCCTGCAGGCGGCCGGCCGGACGTTCGAGAGCGACACCGACACCGAGGTGATCGCCGCGCTGCTGGACAGCGAGCTGGCCACGGGCCTGTCTCCGATCGCAGCCCTGAAAGCGACTCTGGACCAGCTGAGCGGCGCCTATGCGCTGGGCGTGCTGATCGAGGGTGAGGACCGCCTGGTCATGGGCGCGCGCCGGGGCAGCCCCCTGGTCGTCGGCCACGGGGACGGCGAGATGTTCCTGGGCTCCGACGCCCTGGCGGTCGGCCCCTTCACCAACCGCGTCTGCTACCTGGAGGAAGGCGACTACGTCGCCATCGGACCGGACGGCGCCACGATCTTCGACCAGGCCGGACGCCCAGCCGAGCGGCCGATCCGCACGGTTCCCGCCTCCGCCGCCCTGGTGGAGAAAGGCAACTACCGGCACTTCATGGAGAAGGAGATCCACGACCAGCCGGAGGGGTGCCAGCGCACCATCGCGGCCTATGTGGACACCCTGACCGGCGCGACCGCAGTCCCCGGCGGCGTCGATTTCGCCGCGCTGGGTCGGATCCAGATCGTCGCCTGCGGCACGTCCTACATCGCCGGCCTGCTGGGGAAGTATCTGATCGAGGAGTTGGCCGACCTGCCCGTCGACGTCGAGATCGCCTCGGAGTTTCGTTACCGCCAGCCGGCGCTGCGCGCGGACGCCCTGGTCATCGCCATGTCCCAGTCGGGCGAGACGGCCGACACGCTGGCAGCCCTGCGCTACTGCCAGGCCAAGGGCATGCGAAGCGCCGCGGTGGTCAACGCCACCGAGTCCACCATGGCGCGCGAGGTCGATGTCGTCTGGCCGATCCACTGCGGGCCGGAGATCGGGGTCGCCTCGACCAAGGCCTTCACCGCCCAGATCAGTGTCCTGACCGCCCTGGCCGTCGCCGCCGCCCGGGCGCGCGGGCGGATCGACAGTGACGAAGAGCAGCGGATGGTGCGGGTCCTACTGGAAGCGCCCCGCCTGATCGCCGAGTCGATCGAACTGGAGGAAGCGGTCCGCAAGGTCGCCATGGAGGTCTCGAAGGCCCGGGACGTGCTGTATCTCGGCCGCGGGCCCATGTACCCGCTCGCACTGGAAGGCGCGCTGAAGCTGAAGGAAATCAGCTACATCCATGCCGAGGGCTATGCCGCCGGCGAGCTGAAGCACGGGCCCATCGCGCTGGTGGACGAGAAGACCCCCATCGTGATCCTGGCCCCCTTCGACAGCTACTTCGAGAAGTCGGCCTCCAACATGAACGAGGTCATGGCCCGTGGCGGCCAGGTGATCTTCATCACCGATCCCGAAGGCCAGAAGCACGCGCCGGCCGGAGCCCGCGTCGTGGTGACCGCGCCGCGCTGCGATCCGTTGATCGCGCCGCTGGTCTATTCGCCGCCGATCCAGCTGCTGGCCTATCACGTGGCGGTGCTGAAGGGGGCGGACGTGGACCAGCCTCGCAACCTGGCGAAATCGGTCACGGTGGAATAGCGCGCAAAGAAAAACGGCCGCCCCGGATGGGACGGCCGCCTTCCAAGCAATCTCTTGGAGAGAAAGCTTACTTCTTTTCCGGCTCGGCGGCCGGAGCGGCCGGAGCCGCGGCCGACATGGCGCCAGCGTCGGCGGCCGGAGCGGCGGCAGCGTCGGCGGCCGGAGCAGCGGCGGCGTCGGCAGCCGGGGCGGCCGGAGCAGCGGCGGCGTCAGCGGCCGGAGCGGCGTCGGCGGGCGGCGCGGCTTCTTCTTTCTTTTGGCAAGCGGCCAGGCTCAGAGCCATGACACCAGCGGTGGCGATCGTCAGAATGCGAAGCTTCATTTGAGTAGGCTCCCCTGGGGTGAATCCCCGACGTCGACGACCCCACACAACTTCGTGCGATCTCAAAATCGTGATCGTACGATTGCCGCCGAAATTTATCGCCGCACCCCGTCGCAACGCATTAGGAAACACAGGGCTTAAGTGTCCAACGGCAACCGGAGGTACGAATGGCGAAGCGCGTGAGGAAAGCGGTCCTGCCGGTGGCTGGCCTCGGCACCCGGGTTCTCCCCGGGGCGAAGACGACGCCCAAGAACATGCTCAACGTCGTGGACCGCCCGATCCTCAGCTACATCGTCGAGGAAGGCCGCGCGGCGGGCATCGAACACTTCGTCTTCATCGTCGGCCGCGGTCAGGGCTCGATCGAGGACTACTTCGACGGCAACCCCGAGGTCGAAGGCATCCTGGAAGCCAAGGGCAAGACCGAGATTCTCGCCGACGTGCGTCGCGACCTGCCGCAGCCCGGCCAGATGAGCTTCGTCCGCCAGATGGCCCCGCTGGGGCTGGGCCACGCGGTGTGGTGCGCCCGCGACGTGATCGGCGACGAGCCCTTCGCCGTCATCCTGCCCGACATGCTGATGATGGCGAAGACGCCCACCCTCGCCCAGGCGGTCGCCGCGTACGAGGAAAAGGGCGGCAACATCGTGGTGGTCGAACCCGCGCCGCCGGGCGAGGCGCACAAGTACGGGATCGTCGCCCTGGACGGCCAGGATGGCCGCCTGAATCGCATGACCGGCATGGTCGAGAAGCCCGCGCCGGGGACCGAGCCCTCGAACCTGTTCATTTCGGGCCGCTACATCCTGCAGCCGGAAATCTTCGAGATCCTCGAAACCCAGGAGCGTGGCGCCGGCGGCGAGATCCAGCTGACCGACGGCATGTTCAATCTCATGAAGACCCAGGACTTCCACGCCCTGGAGTACGAGGGCGTGACCTACGACTGCGGCGACAAGATCGGCCTGCTCCGCGCCAACGTCGCGTTTGCCCTGGCCCGCCCGGACCTGGCCGCCGACGCGCGCAAGGCCATCATGGCCCTGCTGTAGGGCCCGATGCGGCTCTTCCTGTTCGGCTACGGCTTTTCCGGACGGGCGCTGGCCCGCCGGATGACCGCGCAGGGTTGGGACGTCGTCGCCACCTATCGCAGCGCGGCCGCGGCGGCGCGGATCGCGGCGGATGGACACCAAGGCGTGGCGCTCGACGACCGCGACGCGATCACCGAGGCGCTTGCAAGCACCACGGCGCTCCTCGTCACCGCGCCGCCGGGCCCGCAAGGCTGCCCCGGCCTGAACACCCTGGTCGGACCTCTGGCCGAGGCCGGCGCCTTCCCGGACTGGATCGGCTATCTCTCGACCACGGGCGTCTATGGCGACCGTCGCGGGGGGTGGGTCTTCGAGCGCAGCCGACTGGCCGCGCAGTCCGTCGAGGGGGCCCGCCGGGTGGGCGCCGAACGCGACTGGTGGGAGGTCGGGCGCGGCATGGGGCTGACGGTCTGCGCCTTCCGCCTTCCCGGAATCTATGGCCCCGGTCGCTCGACCTTCGATCGCCTTCGGGAGGGTCGGGCCCGCCGGATCGTGGCCGAGGGACAGGTGTTCTCCCGCATCCACGTGGAGGATCTGGCCGCCGGATTGGAGGCCTCGATCGCCCGCCCCCGCGCCGGCGCC
>JAIXTR010000587.1 GCA_027483845.1 Caulobacteraceae bacterium
AGGCCATGGCCGCCATGGGCGACGGCTCACTACCCGCCGCCCGGCTCGACGCCAACGAGATGGCCTACGTCGCCCTCGCCCCCGAACACATCGCCGACGCCATCCTCCACGTCATCGACCAGCCCTGGGGCGTCTCCATCGGCGACATCACCATCCGCGCCGCTGGCGACCACTTCATCCTCTAGGCGAGGACAGCCGACGCACGCCGGGTCGGCGTCACCGGATCGGCGTCAGCGGACGCCCGACGCAAGCGCCTGCTTGGTTCTGTACATCGAGTAGAGAACCCCGCCGGCGAGCAGGGCCGCCGTCACGCCCAGCGAGACCACGGCCGGGAACTTCTCCCACCCCATGATCTCGGCCACGAACACCTTGCCGCCGATGAACACCAGCAGCAGGGCCAGCGCCTTCTTCAGGTAGGCGAAGCGGGACACCACCGCCGCCAGCGCGAAGTACAGGGCCCGAAGTCCCAGGATGGCGAAGATGTTCGAGGTGTAGACAAGGTAGGGGTCCGTGGTGATCGCGAAGATCGCCGGCACCGAATCCACCGCGAAGATGAGGTCGGCGAGCTCCACCATCAAGAGCGCCATGAACAGCGGCGTCGCCCAGAGCACCATCTTGCCCTGAGGCCCTGGTTCCCGGACGAAGAAGCGGTGGCCGCGCAGGCCGTCGGTGAGGCGGACGTGGCGCGTCAGCCAGCGGTAGACCGGCGATTCAAGCGGGTCGCTCGGCGCGGCCGGCGCCTTGAACATCTTGACGCCCATGAGCACCAGGAGGGCGGCGAACACCAGCAGCAGCCACTCGAACTGAGAGACCAGCGCTGCGCCCGCGCCGATCATGAGGCCACGCAGCAGGATGACCCCCAGGACGCCCCAGAATAGGACCCGGTGCTGATAGGCGGCCGGGACTGCGAAGGCGGTGAAGATGGTGGCGATGACGAACACATTGTCGAGCGCCAGGCTCTTCTCGACCAGGAACCCGGTCAGGTATTCGACGCCCGCCTGTTGCCCCAGTTCCAGCCAGACCCAGCCGCCGAACGCCAGCCCAAGGGCGATGTAGCCCGCGCTGAGCGCCAGGCTCTCGTGAACCCCGATCTCCTTGTGCTTGCCGTGCAAGACACCCAGGTCGAGGACCAGGAGAACGATCACAATCCCGGCGAACGCGGCCCACATCCAGAGCGGCTTGCCGAGCCATAGCTCGGTGAAGATCTCGATCATCGACGAGATCCCCAAGAGGTCGATTCACGGCCATCGATCAGCGGGCGGGTGACAGCCCCGGCAAGGGGGGAGGTGCGTCGGGCTGAGGCGGCCTCAAGGGGGGGAGAGACGGGCCCGACGCACCTGCAGTCCGACATCACGATCGCCTGGATCGCCAGAGGGGCCCGGTCCGCAGCACTGAAATAGTGGGAATTTTGGGGGGCGCTACCGGCGCGATGATGATTAGCGCTCATCGCTGCGATTGGCTTCTGAGATTGCGCCAGCGTCCGCCTTGCGGGCGTGTTTGGCTCCTGCCTTTGACTGAAGACGACCAAGGCTGCGTTCAACGCTCGTGGCCGGGACGATGTAGAACCGACCCGGGCGTCCAGAGGTCGGCGACGGACCAATAGGGCGCCCACCAAACCTGGCCCAGGATGCACAGCTCCATGGCGCTTCGGTCTGCAGACGAGGTCGCGCGATGCCCGGGATCACCCCCGGGAATAGCGCCGGGTTGGCTCGAGGGCGTCGCGCCGGTGCGCCGCGTTCTCGATGGTAGGATTGTCATGAGCTAGACCCTCCGTCAGGCGGCCGCGTCGCAATCGCCGGGGCCGACGCGCGACCGACATCGTGAGGACATCTCACCAGAGGGGCCCGGCCGCCCTGCCGATGTCATCGCCGACCGACGATGGCGCAAGGCTTCGACCGATGAGTAACGTCGATGGTCAAGACGAGGAACGGGCATCATGGCCAGGTCCGGATCAACCACGCGTCGTGCGCGCCAGGGCGGACCGACGCGTCACCTTGATCCCGCGCGCAGCGCGACTACCTCGATAAGCTATGCCGCAGCGCGCCCAAAGAAACGTCAATCTCGATCTCGACCTCATCCGGACCTTCGTGACGGTCGTCGAGGCGCAGAACTTCACCCGCGCGGGCCAGCGCCTCGGCCGCAGCCAGTCCGCCGTCAGCCTGCAGATCCGCCGGCTCGAAGAGCAGCTGGGCGTAACCCTGCTCTCCCGAGATCCGAGACATGTCGTCCCCACCGAAGACGGCGAGGTCTTCCTCCCGCACGCCAGGCGACTTCTGCGCGTCAACGACGAGATCCTGGCGGACGTTCGCGGCGATGACATCGAAGGCGAGGTGCGGCTCGGCGCGCCGGAGGACTTCGCCACGGTTCACCTGCCCGAGATCCTCGGTCAGTTCGCGCGCCTGCATCCGAAGGTCGCGCTGACGGTCACCTGCGATCTGACCCTGCATCTGCTGGAGAAGCTGCGCGAGGGACAGCTGGATATCGCCCTCGTCAAGCGCGAACCCCTGGGCCCCGACCAGGGCGTGCGCGTCTGGCGTGAGAACCTGGTCTGGGTGGCGGCGGACAAGAGCGTCCTGGACGCAAACCCGGTCGCCCCGCTGATCCTGGCCCCCGCCCCCTGCGTCTATCGCAAGCGCGCCATCGCCGCCCTGGACGCGTCCGGCCGGGCCTGGCGATGCGCCTACACCAGTCCGTCGCTCGCCGGTCAGCACGCCGCGCTTCGCGCCGGGCTGGGCCTGACGGTGCTCCCCCGGGATATGGCGCCCGGCGACCTGGCGGTGCTGGGACCTGCCGAAGGCTTGCCCCACCTTCCCGACGCCGAGATCGCGCTCCTGCGCGCCCGCACCGCCGTGCCCACCGCCGCCGTGCGCCTCTCGGAGTATGTGCTGTCGGCGCTGGATCGCCGCCACGCGTTGCATGCGACGACGGCCTAGCCAGGATCAGTTGCGCGCATCTGGCCCGCGGCCCACGCCATCGGAGGACCCCTCCTCGCGCCGGGCGCGCTGCTCGCCTACGCCGGCCGAGGCCCCGCACGCCCAGCCAGGCGCCGGCCCCGCGCCAAGAGCGTGATCTCGCCCCCGAAGCCCGCCCGCCGCCCGACCTCCAGACAACGCCAGCCCTGACCTGGCTCAAACACGTCCAAGGGGCCTACAACCTCGAATGCATCGCCCTGACGCTCCAATTCGCGCCGCAACAAGCCCTCAAGCCCCTGGTCGGCACGCGACACCACGTGCACGCAAGACAAGACCACCCCGCGCCCGCCCACAGGCACGGGCGGCACCCGCGCTACCACCCTAGTTGGCGGATCGTACGCTTGCTGAGTCACCATCGGCAGCCGCGCCCGCGCCCGCCGCATGACTGCCAAAGGCGTATGCGGGTGCAAAGGCATGACCGGGAAGCTCAAGCACGTACCCGAGGTTACCGCTGCACGACCCTTGCATGCCATTGAGCCACGCGACCGACTTGAGTTTCGATGCTGAGATCGACCCCGCGGGAAGCGCTCGTCGCGCAGCGGTCAGATCCATATCAGGAACCAGACGATCGAAACTGAAGGCTCCGGCATACAAGACGTCGCCCGCGGCGGCGTCGAAGCCTGGGCCACCCAGGCAGAAGCTTAGCGTCAAGCCATAGACCGTCGCGCTAGCGAGACGCCATCGGCCGGCTGGCAGCGCAAAAATCTGCACGCGCCCGGGCAGGCTAGCGCCAGCGTCTGAGGCGCTGGTGACTCCCCATCGCCGCGGGGGTCCCGCGACGGTCGGGGGCAGTACTTCGCCGTCGCGGCCAACTTGCTCGAAGCTGAGCGTGAGAGCAGGCTCATCGTTGATCTGAACCGCGACCAAGGCCCGATCATCGGCGGGAGGCTCATTGAGGTCGGCTATTCCAAGCGGTAGCGAGACGATCATGGAGGGCGTCAGCTTGGTCGGGCGAGCTCCGCGTGAGGGTCGGGGAAGATAGGGACCCGAGTGGTCCAGGATGGCTGCCCCTTGAACCGGCGTGGGGGCGCCCACGGCGTTCAGGCTAAGGGAGACGCCACGCTTGATCGGTGGCGAGTAGAGGGTCGTGCCACGCAGCGTAGCGTCGTTGCGAAAGGTGCGCGCGACAACGCCATGCGGCGACGGCGCGCCAATCCACGCATCAAGCGCATCTTGGAGCGCCTCTCCACGCAGAGACTTGGCCTCCGCGGGGTCGATGACAACGACGTCCCAGCCCATCGCCACCATGCAATTCTCAACATTGACGCGGTTGCGCTTGCTGTCTTCGATCTGCTGGAAGACGGCCTCCGCAATCGACTTGCCGCCGACCCAACCGGCCGCGTCGACAACCGTCTCGAGGACGGGCGTCCCAGTCGGCAGACGCACCTCCTGCCGGAGCTGACGCGCCACCAGGCGGCATTCCCATATCGCACGGTCGTGGGTCGCACGGTCAGCGCCAGCGCGATGAAAGTAGCTGTAGCCGTCCGTGGATCGATTGAGGTCTGCGCTCATCGCCGGACCCGCCACCGCCGCGATTATCGCGACGAGCCAACTCACATGCTTCATCTCACCCTCAACATCGCGCTTGGGTCGGGCGCAGTATCGTGACGGACGCGCTCGGCGTTGGGCGGCGGCCAGAGCCCACGCCCACGTCGAGCGCGTGACTCCGCGGCTCCGATAGCTTCACCATAGTCATGATTGGTCGGATCTTGGTCCATGGGAAGATGAAGCGCAGAGTTTTGGCGCTCTTGCGCCTTTGGGTATCATTGCCCGCGCGAGCGTCGCGCACGATCACTCGGCGTGCGCTCAGGCCAGCTCGCGCAGCGGCCGGGCGAGCCGGTCGCTCAAAGGGGTTTCGGGGAAACGATACCTAACCCCTGCCGTGGCGGCGCCTAATGTTCATTTTTTTGTTCCAGCCATGCGAGGCAGGTCGCATGGCCCGTCTCGCCCGCGCCAGGATCGCCGCCCCTCATCTTGGGAATCGAGATTGCTCATAGCGCGTCATCTGGCGCCGGCCTGACGGCGTGCGCAGATGTGCTTGCGGCTCGGGCCCCTCTGGCGACGCCACCGTCGCGATGTCGAGTCTCCTAGTGACCCATCACCTGGCAAGGGGAGACAACATGCGGAAGTTGATCGAAGACCTTCAGGACATCCTGACCGCCGAAGCAACGGCGCAACGGCTGGTGCAAGCGCATGGCCCGCGGGCGGCCCATCGCCTCGCCGGCGCCGATACCGCCGACCATTGGTCGCCCGGGCAACGTGAACTGGTTCTCCGCGCCTTGCGCGCACGCATGCCGCAGGCGCCGCGACGCGCGTACGGCGCGACGGTGACCGGCGTGCTGCTTGGCCTGCTGATCGCCGCCACGACGGGCATGGCCGCGGTGGCGAAAACCAACGGATCGGCCGTCCCCCTTGGGCAGAGTGTCGAGACTGGCGTCCAGTCTTGCCTGACGATGCTGCAGGCCAAGGCCGGAACGGCGGCGCCGGGCGGGCCGCCGCTGGAGGCGCGGCTGCTTCTCCTGCCGCCCACCATGGCGAACCCGAACCTGTGCACCCTGCTGATCGACCATCAGCCCGGCGAGGAGGAGCAGATCCTGTCCGCGGTCGACGCATGGGCCGCGGCCTCGCCGCTCGGCTTGGCGAAGGTGCGAGACCGTGAGCAAACCGGTCCGGATCGACGCGCAACGAGCTGGGCCGCGCGCGCCTCGGCCGGCGAATACGTCATCGTCCTCTCGAAGGCGATCGCGGGCGCGCCGGGCGAGCCGCTGCAATCGACGGTCCTCGTGACTTTGCGCTAGGCGACGTCAGCGGGGGTCTGCGAGGTGGTTGCCGCCGCCCCTACGCCGGCTCGTAGTTCAGGATCGGCGCCAGCCAGCGCTCGGCCTCGGCCAGGGTCCACCCCTTGCGCGCCGCATAGTCCGCGACCTGGTCCTTCTCGATCCGGCCGACCCCAAAGTAATGGCTCTCGGGGTGGGCGAAGTAGAGGCCGCTGACCGCCGCCGGCGGGTTCATGGCGTAGCTCTCGGTCAGTTCCATCCCCGCCGCCGCCGTGGCGTCCAGCAGCTTGAAGACCGTGGCCTTTTCCGTGTGGTCGGGCTGCATGGGATAGCCCGGCGCCGGGCGGATGCCGCGGTAGGTCTCGGCCACCAGGGCGTCGATGTCGAAGGGCTCGTCCGGGGCATAGCCCCAGAGCTCGGTGCGGACCTTCCGATGCAACGCCTCGGCGAAGGCCTCGGCCAGGCGGTCGGCCAGCGCGGTGGCCAGGATCGCCGAATAGTCGTCGCCGGCGTCCTTGAACCGCTTGGCCAGCTCCAGTTCCCCGTGGCCGGCGGTGACCGCGAAGGCGCCGATGTAGTCGGGCTTCGTGCCCATCGGCGCCACGAAGTCGGACATGGCGACGTTGGACTGGTCCTCGCCCGTCTTCAGCATCTGTTGGCGCAGGGTGTGCAGCCGGGCGAGCTCGTGGTCGCGCGCCTCGTCGGCATAGACCACGATGTCGTCGCCGTCGGCGGCGGCGGGCCAGAAGCCGACCACGCCGCGGGCCTCCAGCAACCCCTCCTGGATGATCCGGTCCAGCATGCGCTGGGCGTCGGCGAAGAGGTCGGTGGCGGCCTTACCCACCACCTCGTCTTCGAGGATCGCCGGATAGCGGCCGATCAGCTCCCAGCTGGCGAAGAAGGGCGTCCAGTCGATGTGCCGGCGCAGGTCGCCCAGGTCATAGGCCGTGAAGGTGCGCGTGCCCAGGAAGCTGGGCCGCGGCGGGTCATAGATCGTCCAGTCGGGCGTAAACGCGTTGTCGCGGGCCTGGGCCAGGGTGGCGCGGGCGCGGTTCCCCTGTCCGCGGGCGAACTGCTCGCGCACCTTCTCGTAGTCGGCGGCGGTCGTGGCCAGGAACTTCGACTTCTCGGTGGGCGACAGCAGGTTGGAGACCACGCCGACCGCCCGGCTGGCGTCCAGCACATAGGTGGTGGAGCCCGCCGGATACTTGGGGCTGATCTTCACCGCCGTGTGGGTCTTGGACGTGGTCGCGCCGCCGATCAGCAGGGGCATGGTCATGCCGCGCCGCTGCATCTCCGAGGCCACGAACACCATTTCGTCCAGGCTAGGGGTGATCAGGCCGGAGAGGCCGACGATGTCGACCTTGTGCTTCTCGGCCTCGTCCAGGATCCGGTCGGCCGGGACCATCACGCCCAGGTCGATGACCTCGTAGTTGTTGCACTGCAGGACCACGCCCACGATGTTCTTGCCGATGTCGTGGACGTCGCCCTTGACCGTGGCCATCAGGATGCGGCCCGCCTGTTCGCGGGGCTTGCCGGCCTTTTCGGCCTCCATGAAGGGTTCGAGGTAGGCCACGGCCTGCTTCATCACCCGGGCCGACTTGACCACCTGGGGCAGGAACATCTTGCCCGCGCCGAACAGGTCGCCGACCACGTTCATCCCGTCCATCAGCGGGCCTTCGATGACGTGCAGCGGGCGCTCGGACTGGGCGCGGGCCTCCTCCGTGTCGGCCTCGATGAAGTCTGTCAGGCCGTGGACCAGGGCGTGGGTGATCCGGCCGCCGACGTCCTTCTCCCGCCAGGTCAGGTCCGGCCCCTTGGCCTCGGACTTGCCGCCCTTGTACTTGGGCGCCAGCTCGACCAGGCGCTCGGTGTTGCTGATGGCGGTCCGCTGCGGGCGGTTGAGGATCACGTCCTCGACGGCCTCGCGCAGCTCCTCGGGGATGTCGTCATAGACCGGCAGGTCGCCGGCGTTGACGATGCCCATGTCCATGCCCGCCGCGATCGCGTGGTACAGGAACACCGAGTGGATGGCGCGGCGGACCGGCTCGTTGCCGCGGAACGAGAAGCTGACGTTGGACACCCCGCCCGAGATGCGGGCGTAGGGACAGGCGGCCTTGATCCGCCGGGTGGCCTCGATGAAGTCCACCGCATAGTTGTTGTGCTCGTCGATCCCCGTCGCGACGGCGAAGATGTTGGGGTCGAAGATGATGTCTTCCGGCGGGAAGCCGACCTGCTCGGTCAGCAGCTTGTAGGCCCGCTCGCAGATCTCGACCTTGCGGTCGGCCGTATCGGCCTGCCCCACCTCGTCGAAGGCCATGACCACCACCGCCGCGCCGTAGCGCAGGCAGGCCACCGCCTGCTCCAGGAACTTGGCCTCGCCCTCCTTCATGGAGATCGAGTTGACGATCGTCTTGCCCTGGACGCACTTCAGCCCCGCTTCGATCACCTCCCACTTGGAGCTGTCGATCATCACCGGCACGCGCGCGATGTCCGGCTCCGCCGCCACCAGATTTAGGAACGTCTTCATGGCGTTAACGGAGTCCAGCAGACCCTCGTCCATGTTGACGTCGATAACCTGCGCGCCTGCGTCCACCTGCTGCCGCGCCAC
>JAIXTR010000054.1 GCA_027483845.1 Caulobacteraceae bacterium
AGCTTGGCGTACTCGCGCGCCGTCAGGTCGTTGCGGTATTCGCCGCCCGCAGCCCAGGCCTTGGCGATCGGCGCGGTCGGCGTGATGAAGCCGTAGATCAGGCCCGAGGTGTGGCTCATGAGATGGCGCACCAGCATCGGCTTGGCCGCCGGCGCGCTGGAGCCATCCGCCTGCCAGACGCTGAGGTTGGCGTACTCCGGCAGGTACTTCGACACCGGCGCGTTGATGTCCAGCTTGCCCTCTTCGACCAGGGTCATGGCGACCACCGACACGATCGGCTTGGTCATCGAGAAGACGCGGAAGATCGTCTGGTCGGTCACCGGCGCGGCCTGCCCCGGCCCCTGGACCCCAAAGCCTTCCTGGAACGCGACCTTGCCGTGCCGGCCGACCAGCAGATAGGCCCCCGCGATCTTGCCGCTGGCCACATCCGCGGTGAGTCCCGCATGTGCGACCGCCAGCTTCGCCGGGTCGAAGCCCAGCGTCGCCGCGTCGCCCGGTACGATCGACGACACGTTCGGGTCGACGCGCTTCGGCGCCGCCATCGCGCCTTGCGCCGTCATCAGCGCGACCAGCGCCACGGCCGCGCCGCGCGCGCTCAGAAACCTTTTCAGCATGGGACGTCCCTCCGGGCGCGATTGATGACGCCGTTTGGCGCGCTGGGCAAACCGCTTCTTCTAAATTTTCAGCCCGCAGGTCCGCCGTGGGGACCCGGGCGCCCGCCTGGGCGACCGCGCCGCATGGCCGCGAGCGTCCCGCCGGTGTAGCTTGCGCCGTCCGCCAGTACCCGGTGAAGCCATTGTCAGACCCGCATTCGGAAGGAACGGCCGGCCCCGGCGGGGCCGACGCCGCTGCGGGTCCGCTCGAGACGTCCGGCGTGTTCGCCGCCCTCACGCAGGCCCCCCTCGGCATCGCCATCTATGATCGCCAGATGCGCTATCTGGCCGCCTCGAGCCGGTTTCTCACCGACCAGGGCCTGCCCGGCGACACGCCCCTGGTCGGACGGCTGCACTACGAGGTGTTTCCCGAGGTGCCCCAGCGCTGGCGGGACTTGCACGCCCGCGCCCTGCGCGACGGCGAGGAGCTCAGCCACGACGCCGATCCCTTCGTCGGTAAGGACGGCTCCGTCGAATGGATTCGCTGGTCGCTCAAGCCCTGGCGCACTGAGGCCGGCGAGATCGGCGGCCTGATCCTCTACACCGAGGTCGTCACCTCCTCCGTCCAGGCCCGCCTGCGGCTTGAGAGCGCCGAAGCCCGCTATCACGCGGTGTTCGACCAGGCCGCCGTCGGCGTCGCCCGGGTGTCGGCCGCGGGGCGGTTTCTGGAGGTGAACGACCGCTTCTGCGCCATCACCCAGTATTCGCGCGCCGAACTGCTGGCCCGGTCCTTCCAGGACATCACCTATGTCGACGATCTGGCGCCGGACGTGGGGCAGGCCGACTCCGTCCTGGCCGGCCAGATCGACTCTTACTCGCGCGAGAAGCGCTATGTGACCAAGTCGGGCGACCTGGTGTGGGTCGAGCTCACCGTCTCCCTGGTCCGCGACGGCAAGGGCGAGCCCGCCTACTTCGTCACCGTGATCGAGGACATCACCGTCCGCAAACAGGCCGAGGCCGAACAGCAGCGGTATCAGGCCCAGCTGCGCCTGATGATCAACGAGCTGAACCACCGGGTGAAGAACACCCTGGCCACGGTCCAGTCCATGGCCGCTCAGGCGCTGCGCGGCGGCGCGGACCCCGCGACCGCCTACAGCCGCTTCGAGGCCCGGCTGATGGGCTTGGCCGAGGTGCACGACGTCCTCACCCGCGAGCGTTGGCATGGCGCCGATCTGCGCGAGGTCGCCGAGCGGGCCATGCGCCCCTTCGCGGCCGCCGCCTCGGGCCAGGTGCGGATCGACGGCGACTCCGTCTGGCTTCAGCCGCGCGGCGCCCTGACCATGGCCCTGGTGCTGCACGAGCTGGCGACCAATGCGGTGAAGTACGGCGCCCTGTCGGTCGACACCGGCCGCGTGCGCCTCGCCTGGACCTTCGATCCGGCCTCCGAGCGTCTCGGCATGACCTGGACCGAGCGCGACGGCCCGACGGTCGCGCCGCCCACCCGCCGCGGGTTCGGCTCCCGCCTCATCGAACGCGCGCTCCGCAGCGACCTGCAAGGCGCCGCCACCATGACCTACGCCCCCACCGGCCTCGTCTGCCAGATGGACGCCCAGCTCCCCAAGCGCGAGGGCGTGCTCAACCTGCTGGACGGAATCTAGGGCAGGGGCCGGCCTGCGGGCCAGGCTTGCCCACCTGCGCCCTTGCTCGTGACCCGACGTCATCGCCTAACTGTCGGCAAAAGCAGTCGGGAGAACGGTCATGAAGGATTTCGCGGGCAAGTTCGCGGTGGTGACGGGCGGGGGAACGGGCATGGGCCGCGAGCTGGCCCGGCAGCTGATCGCCGAGGGCTGCAGCGTGGCCATGTGCGACGTGTCCGACCGCAACATGCGCGAGACGATCGCGCTCTGCACCGCCGATGGTATCCCCCAGGGGGCGAAGATCACCGCCCATGTGGCCGACGTGTCGGACGAGGCGGCGCTGATCCGGTTCCGTGACGAGGCCATGGCCGCGCACGAGATGGATCGCCTGCATCTGCTGTTCAACAACGCCGGCATCGGCGGCGGCGGCTCGATGGTCAATCCGGAGGACCGCGCCGACTGGGAGCGCACCTTCAACGTCTGCTGGTACGGGGTCTACTACGGCGTCCGCACCTTCCTGCCGGCCCTGCTGGCCGCGGACGAGGCGCACATCGTCAACACCTCCAGCGTCAACGGTTTCTGGGCCAGCCTGGGGCCGAACGTGTCCCATACGGCCTACGCCGCGGCGAAGTTCGCGGTAAAGGGCTTCACCGAGGCCCTGATCACCGACCTGCGGCTGAACGCCCCGCACGTGAAGTGCTCGGTGGTCATGCCCGGCCACATCGGCACCGCCATCGCCGGCAACAGTCGCAAGGTGTTGGCCGGCCACGACGAGGACGTCCTCAGCCCCGATGAACTCGCCCGGGCCCGCACGCGGATCGGTCGCATGGGCCTCGACGCCGACCAGCTCACCGACGACGCCATCCAGGCGATGGTGGCCGAACAGGCCCGTCGCTTCCTCGAGGATGCCCCGATGACCGCCGCCGCGGCGGCCACCGTGATCTTGGACGGCGTCAAGGCAGAGCGCTGGCGGATCCTGGTGGGCGAGGACGCCCGGCGGATGGACGAGCTGGTCCGCGCCGATCCCGAGCACGCCTACGAGCCGGCCTTCTTCGCGACCCTGGCCAAGGAAGTCGGCTGGCAGCTCAACGGCGTCGCCGCCAGCCAGGCGGACTGACAAGCTGCGCCACACGGCATCTTAGGATTTCGGTGTTCTGATCCCCGTTCGAATTCGACGATCCGGGGATCGACCATGCCTGACCTCTATCGCCGCCGCCTGATCTCCGTGCTGGGCGCGGGCCTCGCTGTCGGCCTGCCGGCCATCGCCCTCGCCGAGGGCGGCGGCGAGCAGGGGGAGGAGGCCGCCGCGCCGAAGCCGCGTCCGAAGCCCCGGCCCAAGCCCAAGCCCAAGGCTGCGCCCGAGCCCGCGCCGACCGAGGCCCACGCCGCCGAGGCCCCCGCCGCCCACGCCGCCGAACCCTCGGTCGCGCCGGAAGAGGCGTTGGCCCGGCTGATGAACGGCAACGCCCGCTACGTCGACGGCTATTCGGTGCACCCGCACGGCGATGCGCCGCGCCGGCTGCAGGTCTCGACGGTTCAGCGGCCCTTCGCCACCATTCTGGCCTGCGCCGACAGCCGGGTC
>JAIXTR010000529.1 GCA_027483845.1 Caulobacteraceae bacterium
CCTTCTCGCCGTACTCCTTCTCCAGACCGGTCACCTCCAGCACCACGTTGCCGAGGCGCGGCCCGGGCGGGATCTGGATGGTCGCGAAGCTCTGGGCCTGCCGGGCGCTTTCCTGCTCGCGGACCATGTCCTCATAGGCGGCCAGACGGGCCTTGGACTTGGCCTGGCGGGCCTTGGCGCCCGAGCGCACCCATTCCAGTTCGCGGGTCATGGCGCGCTGGCGGGCTTCCGACTCGGACTGTTCCTGGACGATGCGCTTGGTCTTCTGCTCCAGCCAGCCGGAATAGTTGCCCTCGTAGGGGATGCCCTTGCCGCGATCGAGTTCCAGCGTCCACTTGGTCACCTGATCCAGGAAGTAGCGGTCGTGGGTGACGAGGATCACGCAGCCGGGGAAGGCTTCCAAGTGATGCTGCAGCCAGGCGACGCTTTCGGCGTCCAGGTGGTTGGTCGGTTCGTCCAGCAGCAGCATGTCCGGCTTGCTGAGCAGCAGACGAGCCAGGGCGATGCGGCGCTTCTCACCGCCGGAGAGCTTGTCCACCGGCCAGTCGTTCGGGGGACAACGCAGGGCGTCCATGGCCATTTCGATCTTGGAATCGATGTCCCACAGGTCGCCCGCGTCGAGCTTCTCCTGGAGAACGGTCATCTCCTCCATAAGCTCGTCGGTGTAATTCTCGCCGAGCTCGGCGGCGATCTGGTTGTACCGGTCGAAGATCTTCTTCTCTTCGCACCACGAGATGACATTGCCCCAGACGTTCAGCGCCTCGTCGAGGTGGGGCTCCTGCTCCAGGTAGCCCATCTTCACGCCGTCGGCGGCCTTGGCCTCGCCGTTGAACTCCTTGTCCACGCCGGCCATGATCTTCAGCAGGGTGGATTTGCCCGAGCCGTTGACGCCGACCACGCCGATCTTGGCGTCCGAGTAGAACGACAGCCAGATGTTCTCGAACACCTTCTTGCCGCCGGGGAAGGCCTTCGTCAGGCCCTGCATCTGGTAGATGTACTGCTGCGCCATGGGGCGTTCGCGCTCGCTTGGTCAGAATGTGGGAAGTCGCGCGAGCAGATAGCGGTGGCGGGACGCCGGCGCAATGTCGGAACCGTCGCCAAACTTGAGCGTTCACCTCCGATGGCGACGGGGGTTTACGACAATTGCGCGCCAATGACGGCCACACCCCGGCCCCGCATGCAGCGGGCCCGGCGATGAGCGACGACGCCGCTCCCGATCGCACGTTCCAGTATCTGGTCGATGCGGTGACGGACTATGCGATCTACATGCTCGACGCGGAGGGCCGCGTCTCCAGTTGGAACACCGGCGCCCACCGTCTGAAGGGTTACGCCGAGCGGGAAATCCGCGGCCAGCCCTTTGCGACGTTCTTCACCGCTGAGGATCGCGAGACGGACGTGCCCGGCGCACTCTTGCGACAGGCTGCGACGGACGGGCGGATCGACGTCGAGGGATGGCGCGTCCGCAAGGACGGCGGACGGTTCTGGGCGCGGGGCGCCATTCACGCCATGCGCAACGACGCCGGCGCCTTGATCGGGTTCGCCAAGGTGACCCGCGACATGACCCAGGAGCGGGAGGCGCAGCAGGCGCTGATCGAGAGCGAGCGGCGCTTTCGCCTGCTGGTCCAGGGCGTCGTCGACTACGCGATCTTCATGGTCGACCCCGACGGCATCGTCAGCAACTGGAACGCCGGCGCTCAGCACATCAAGGGCTACGCCGCGAAGGACATCGTGGGCCAGCACATCTCGCGGTTCTACACGCCGGAGGATCAGGCGGCGGGCACGCCGTTCCGAGCCTTGGAGATCGCCGCGACCCAGGGCCGCTATGAAGCCGAGGGTTGGCGCGTGCGCCAGGATGGCAGCCGTTTCTGGGCGTCTGTCGTCATCGACGCCGTCCACGACGACGACGGCAGTCTGGCGGGCTTCGCCAAGGTGACTCGCGACATCACCGAGAAACGCCATGCGCAACTGGAGCTCCAGCGCGCCCATGACCAGCTCGCCCAAAGCCAGAAGCTGGAGGCGCTGGGCAAGCTGACCGGCGGGGTGGCGCACGACTTTAACAACCTGCTGATGGTGGTCAGCGGCCAGTCCCAGCTGCTGCGGCGCAAGGTGGCCGACGATCCGAGGGCGCTGCGGGCCCTGGACGCCATTGAAGCCTCCGCCCGGCGCGGCGAGGAGCTGACCCGCCACCTGCTGTCCTTCTCGCGTCGCCAGCGTCTGACGCCGGAGTCCACCGCTCTGGCGGACCGGGCCCCACTGCTGAAGCAGATGATGGCGGCCAGCGTGCCCCCGTCAGTGCGCGTCCATCTGGAGCTTGGCCATGACCTCTGGCCTGCCAACGTCGATGCGAACGAGCTTGAGCTGGCGTTGATCAACATGGCCATCAACGCCGGCGATGCGATGCCGGAAGGCGGCGTCCTGTCGGTGGTCGGGGCCAATGTCAGCCTGGACGGCTCAGGTCCGGGCGGCCTGTGCGGCGACTTCGTCGCGCTAACGGTCAGCGACACCGGCACGGGCATCCCGCCCGATCTCCTCCCCCGGATTTTCGATCCCTTTTTCACGACCAAGGATGTGGACAAGGGCACCGGCCTGGGCCTGTCGCAGGTGTTCGGCTTCGCTCAACAGTCCGGCGGCGATGTCAGCGTGAGCAGCCTGCTTGGCCAGGGCGCGCAGTTCGTCATCCACCTGCCCCGCGCCGATCAGCCGCCCGCCGGGGCGGTCGAGGCTGCGCCGAACGCCGGCAGCGTCAGGATCCTCCTCGTAGAAGACAATCCCGAGGTGGCCGACGTGGCCGGGCGCATGCTGGAAGAACTGGGCCATCGCGTTCGCGCCGTCAGCAGCGGCGCCGCGGCGCTGGGCGCGTTGCAAAGCGAAGACCCGTTCGATCTGGTCTTCAGCGATATCGTGATGGCGGGGCAACCCGATGGACTGGGTCTGGCCCGCCAGGTCCGGGCCGCCTTTCCCGAACTGCCGGTCCTGTTGGCCACCGGATACAGCGAAGCGGCCGCGCGGATTGGCGACGAGTTCCCGATCCTGCGCAAACCCTACAAGCTGGACGACCTGGGCAGCGCGATCTCGCGACGCCTCGCACAGCGCTGACTTGACGGAACGAATGCGTCCCGACCGCGCTCTCTTCGGCGATGGGTAACCGCCCAGTGAGTTGAAGGACGACGATCATGCACAAGGACGAAGCCAAGGGCGCGGCCAAGGACATCAGCGGCTCCATCAAGGAAGGCGTCGGCAAAGCGACCGGCAACGAGCGCCTCGAAGCCGAAGGCGTCGGCGAACGCGTGGAAGGTAAGGTTCAGAAGGGCGTCGGCTCCCTGAAGGAAGCCGCACGGGACGTCCTAAAGAAGTAGGGCGAAAGCGCCTGACGATCGGGGCCGCGCGGGAGACCGCTGCGGCCCTTTTTCGTATCTGCAGCGCGCTATCGGGCGCCTGCTGAAGCTTCAGGCGATCGGCGGCCGCTGGTCGCACCGCGGCCGAGATAGGGTTGACGTTAAGGATTGCACCGCCATCTTGCGGGTCCCATCGACGGCCCGGAGGCTGCATGCCGAACCTCGTCCGCCGCAGAGATCTGCTGAAGTTTGGCGGAGCCGCAGGCCTCGCCGCCATCGCCGCGCCGGCCTGGGCGCAGAGCCTGGACATCTGGGAGCCGCGGCGCGCGGTTCTGGACAACCTGCACACCGGCGAACGGTTCAACGAGGTCTACTACGCGAACGGCGAGTATCTGCGCGACGCCCTGGCCGAGGCCAC
>JAIXTR010000540.1 GCA_027483845.1 Caulobacteraceae bacterium
ACCAAGCCGTTGTCGCCGGCGTCGGCGGTCCTGGCCCGCCGGGTGTTGGCGACCGGCGCCAAGGGACCGGACGGCTCGGCCGGGGACGAGGCGCTGTCCGGCGCACGGGCCAGCGCCCTCATCGCCCTGGGCGACGTCACCGCCGCCGCGCGGATTCTGGACCGGGCGGCCGGTCTGGAGCGGAACGCGGCCCTGTCGCAGGCGGCGGCCGAAAGCGCCCTGTTGACGGGCGACACCGCCCGGGCCTGTTCCATCGCCGAAGGCCTCTCGACCGGTCGGGGCGAGGCCTATTGGCTGCGGCTACGGGCGTTCTGTCAGGCCGAGGCGGGGCAAGGCGCGCAGGCGCAGCTGACGTTCGACCTGGCCCAGTCCCAGGCCCGCGACGTGGCGTATGGTCGGCTGATGGCGGCCAAGCTGTCCGGATCGCCGCCCGGGGCCGCGTCATTGCGCAATGGCCTGGACCTGGCCCTGTCGCGGAGCCTCAAACTCGATCTCACGGCGGCGACGGCCTCGCCGGCGGTCGCCGCCGCGACCAGCGGGGCGGACCCCGCGACGCCCCGGTTCGACACCGCGGCCATTGACGCGCAGATCGGCGGCCTGGCCCAGGCGGTGGTCGCGGGCCTGCCGCCCGAGGGGGGCGTATCGGCGCTGATCGCAGCGGCGTCGGAGGCGACCGATCCCAAGACCCGGCCGCGCCTGCAGGCCGCCGCCGTGCTGCTTGCGGCGCTGGCCAACGACCTGCCGGGATCGGATCGCGCCCGGCTCGCCGCGATGCTCGTCCCCGAGGGCAAGGCGCCCGCCGGCCGCAACATGGCGCTCGAGGCCGCCGCTGACACCCGGCGCGTGGGCGAGGCCGCGTTGCTGGCCCTGTGGACGGCCGCCGAGGCGGGCGTGAGCGGTCCGGCGGTTGGCGACCGTGCGCGGATCGTCCGCACGCTGGTCCGCGTCGGCTTGGCCGACGAGGCGCGGCTGTTCGTGCTCGAGGGCCTGGCAGGCCTCAAATGAGCGGCGAGGGCGCCGGCTGGGCCGAGGCGTTCCTCGAGATGATGGCGGTGGAGCGGGCCGCGGCGCGCAACACGCTGACGGCCTACGGGCGGGACCTGGCGGATGCGTCCGACTATCTCGCCGCGCGGGGGCAGGACCTGGCGAAGGCCTCGGCCGAGGACATCGAGGCCTATTTCGCCGACCTGGGCGTGCGCGGCCTGTCGCCAGCGACGGCGGCCCGGCGGCGCGCGGCGGTGCGCCAGTTCTATCGCTTCGTCCTGGGTGAGGGGTGGCGCGACGACGACCCCTCGCGCCGCGTGGATGCGCCGAAGAAGGGTCGCCCACTGCCTCGCGTCCTGTCCCGGGCGGAGATGGACCGGCTGATCGCGGCGGCCGGCGCGCGCGATGGGGCGCAGGGTTTGAGGTTCGGCTGCATGGTGGAGCTGGCCTACGCGTCGGGCCTGCGGATCTCGGAGCTGACGGCGCTGCCGCTGGCGGCGCTGGCGCGGGACCCAGCGTATCTCATCGTCAAGGGCAAGGGTGGCAAGGAACGGCTGGCCCCGCTGAACGATGCGGCGCGGGCGGCGGTGAAGGCCTATCTGGCCGGCGGGCGGCCGCAGTTCCTACCCAAGGGCGACAAGGCTAATCCGTGGCTGTTCCCGTCGCGCGGCAAGGCCGGACGCCTGACGCCGCGGCGGTTCGCCCAGGTGCTGGACGAGGCGGCGGCCGACGCCGGGATCGATCCAGCGCGGGTCAGCCCGCACGTGTTGCGGCACGCCTTCGCCACCCACCTGCTGGAGGGCGGCGCAGACCTACGGGTGGTGCAGACGCTCCTGGGCCACGCCGACATCGCTACGACGCAGATCTACACCCACGTGGCGTCCGACCGGCTGCACCAGGTTGTACAAGCGCGGCACCCCCTGGCGAAGAAGCGTTAGGTCGGGGCGTTTCCCTCCCCCTTTATGGAGAGGGGCAGACTGCGAAGCGGTCAGGGTGGGGAAATCGCATCAAGCTTGGCGCTGGAACCGATATCCCCACCCGTCTCGTCGCTTCGCTCGAGCCACCCTCCCCGTGAAGGGGAGGGAAAGTTCGAAGATTTTAGCCGGTGATCCGGTAGCGGCCCTGATCGTCGGGGCAGACGCGGACGTAGCGGACGTCGCGGCCGTAGGAATCGACCGGGGCGGCGGCCAAGCGGCAGCGGCGGTTCTCGTAGTAGTCACGGTCGTAGCTGGAGGCGTAGCGATTGCGGCCTTCGCGATAGGCGACGGTGTCGCTCTCGCTGAAGTAAGGACCGCGGCTGTCGCACTTGTACTTGGCGTTGGCGTTGCCGACGGCCCCGCCGATCACCGCGCCGGCCACGCCGCCCAGGACGGCGCCTTCGGTGCGGGCCCCGCGCGAGGCGACCTGCGAACCCAGAACCGCGCCGGCCAAGGCGCCGATCACGCCGCCAGCGGCGGTGTTGTTGCTGGTGTTGCAGGGCACGTTGGAGGCGGTGCTGTTGCGGCCGTAGTAGCCGGCGTAGGGCGGGGCCTCATAGCTGGACCAAGCGGTCTGATCCCAGACGGGGCGGGCGTACATCCGCGCGTAGCTGCCGCGGCCATAACGGCGGTCATAGATCACCTGGGCGCGGTTCCATTCCGCCAGTCGGCGCTCGTAGTCGCGGCGGGCTTCACGCGAGTCGCGCTTGGCTTCGCGATAGTCCTGGCGGCGCTCTTCGTACTGTGCGCGCTGGTCATCGTATTGCGATTTCTGAGCGTCGTAGGCCTCTTGCTGGCGCTGATACTCCGGCGTCGGGCGGTATTGTTGCGCAACGGCGGGCATGGCCGTCGCGAGGGCCAGGGCGGACGCCATGGCGACTTTCGTGATGTTTTGCATGATTGGGCTCCAGATCCCCTCGAACAGCCCAAACGACTCTTGAGGCTTGACCGTTCCGTCGGTCGGAAACGGGGCCTTGGTCTGGCGGCTTGTGAGCGCGACGGTTCAAGCCTACTTTCCGCCGCTTCCTGGGGCGGTCGCCTCTTACGGACGGATGCCTGATGGCCGCGCACTACCTCGAGTTCGAGCGACCGATCGCCGACCTCGAAGCCAAGATCGAGGAACTCTCCAAGCTCTCGGAAACCGCCGGCGGCGGCTCGGACGAGGAGCTGGAATCGCTGCGGGCCCGCGCGCAGGAGCTGCGCATCGCGGCCTATTCGAACCTGGACGCCTGGCAGAAGACCCAGGTGGCGCGCCATCCTGACCGGCCGCACTTCGTCGACTATGTCGGCGCGCTGATCGAGGAGTTCCAGGAACTGCGCGGCGACCGCAAGTTTGCGGACGACCAGGCGATCATGGGCGGCATTGGCCGTTTCCGGGGACAGCCGGTGGTGATCATGGGCCACGAGAAGGGCCGCGACACCGTCACCCGGATCAAACACAACTTCGGCTACGCCCGGCCCGAGGGCTACCGCAAAGCCGTGCGCCTGTTCGAGATGGCCGAGCGCTTCAAGCTGCCGGTGATCAGCTTCGTGGACACGCCGGCGGCCTATCCGGGCATGGCGTCGGAAGAGCGCGGCGTGGCGGAGGCGATCGCCCGCTCCACCGAGAAGGCGCTGATGCTGGACGTGCCGATGGTGGCGGTCGTCACCGGCGAAGGCGGTTCGGGCGGGGCCCTGGGCATCGCCTGCGGCAGCCGGGTGCTGATCCTGGAGCACGCCATCTATTCGGTGATCCCGCCCGAGGGGGCCAATTCGATCCTGTGGCGCGGCGCGCGGACCCCGGGCGAGGCGGCCAAGGCGATGAAGATCACCGCCCAGGACCTGATCAAGCTGAAGATCGTCGACCGGATCATCCCCGAACCGGCGGGCGGCGCGCACGCCGACCCCGAGGCGGCCATGACGGCGGTCGGCGACGCGGTCGAGGACGAGCTGAAGGCGCTGGAAGGCCTGTCGGCCCAGGAGCTGAAGGCCAAGCGCGCCGAACGATTCTACGCAATCGGCCGCAGCGGCCTGCAGTAGGGCCGGGGGTCAGGGCCGCCCCACGATCAGGCGCATCGAACTCTCGAAGGTTGGCTGGGTCCGGAGGCCACCGTGGCGCGCGTCCCAGCGGCCGGACGCCAGGTCTGCGGACAGACGCTCCACGAACCGGGCCTCGACGCCCGCCGGCACGAAGGCCCAGGAGGACTGGGCCCGCCGCACCGCGGCCTCGAGCAGGCGCTCGGGGCGTCCGTAGAAGGCCTCGGTGAAGCCATCGGCGCAATCGAGCGGCACGGGGACGGCCTGGACCTCCGCCGTGGCGCCGATCCGGGCGGCCAGATGCGCGATCGGCGGATAGCGGCGACGCTCGGCGACGATCAACTCGGGCGCATAGTCGGACAGCCAATAGTCCGCCAGGCGGTCGCCATCGCCGGCCAGGATCACGACCGGCCCGCGCGCCACCCGCCGCAGTTCGGCGAGGCCGGCGTCCAGATCCGACCACTGATGGACGGTCATGATCGCCATGGCCGCGTCCACGGCGTTGTCGTCGAGGGGCAGGGCCTCTGCGAAGGCGGCGATCGCCGGAACCCGCTCCGGGCCGCGCTGGGCGCGCATGGCGGCGGCCGGCTCGACCGCGATCACATGCCGGTCGGCGGGTTCGTAGGAGCCTGCGCCCGCCCCGACATTCAGCACCGTCCGGGCGTCGCCTAGGGCGGCATGGACCTGCGTCTCGATCCGCGGATCCGGCCGCCGGATCGTGGCGTAGCCCGGGCCTCGCACCGCGTAGTCCACATCACCGCCCGGTTGAGTCATTCGATCCTCCTGCTCACTGTTCGCTACTCAAAGCAGGGCCGGCGTTCATAGAAAATCGACTTCGGATCGTGGTAAGCGTGAGCATAACTCACCAATGGAGTCCGCCATGACGGGCCGCCTGCCGCCGCTGTCGACGCTTCGGGCCTTCGAAGCGGTAGCGCGCCTGGGCTCAGTCAGCCGGGCGGCGGCGGCGCTGGGGCGGACCCATGGCGCGGTCAGCAAGCAGATCCGGGGGCTGCAAGACCACGCCGGCGTCGCCTTCTTCGAAAAGGCGGGGACGGGCCTTCGTCCCACCGCGGCGGGGGTGGAGTTCGCCGGTGCGGTGGGCCGGGCCTTCTCCGCCCTGACACTGGCTTACGAGGCGGTCGCGCCGTCGGGCAGCCCGAGCGTCCAGGTCGCCTGCAGCGCCACCTTCGCCACCCGATGGCTGGCCCCGCACCTGGGCGGCTTCGCCCAGGCCTATCCAGACATCCGCGTCCGCCTGTCGATGACCTCGGCGCGGGAGATGCGTCAGGAAACTGACGCCGATCTGATCGTGCTGTGGGACTGGCTGGACTACCCGGAGGCCGATCGCGCGCGGGCGATCCGCCTGGGAGAGGCGGCCTTCGTGCCCGTGGCGCGGCCCGGCTATCCAGCGCGCCTCGGGGCGGACGGCGGCCTGTCGGCGCCGTGCCGGATCGTCCACGACCACACTTCGCGCGCCTGGGACCTCTGGATGGCGCGGGCCGGGCGGGGCGTGGCGGCGGACACCACCATGGCCTTTCCCCACTCGCACCTGTGCATCGAGGCGGCGGTCGCGGGGCTGGGCGTGGCGCTGGTGGAGCACCGGCTGGTGGCGCGGGACCTGGCCGACGGGCGGCTGGTCGCCCTAGGCCAGCCGGTTGCGTTCGAGGCGGGCTTCGCGGCGATCCCCCGCGCGGACCGGCCGCTGACGCCGGCGGCGCGGTCGTTCGTGGACTGGCTGAGGAGCGAACTGGGCGGGGCGCCGCCCGCGCTTGCTTGACGCCGCGTCTGGGGGTTCAACTGCGACCCAACAACTGTTTGGGAGAACGCAAATGGCGCTCAGGACACGCTTCACCGAGACCTTCGGCATCGAGCACCCGATTGTGCAGGGTGGGATGCAGTGGGTGGGCCGCGCCGAGCTGGTGGCCGCGGTCGCCAACGCCGGCGGCCTGGGCTTCATCACCGCCCTGACCCAGCCGACGCCGGACGACCTGCGCCGCGAGATCGAGCGCTGCCGTCAGCTGACCGACAAGCCGTTTGGCGTGAACCTGACCATCCTGCCGGCGATCACCCCGCCGCCCTATGCGGAGTACCGTCAGGCGATCATCGACGGCGGCGTCAAGATCGTCGAGACCGCCGGCTATAAGCCGCAGGAGCACGTCGACCACTTCAAGGCGCACGGGATCAAGGTGATCCACAAGTGCACCGCGGTCCGTCACGCCCTGTCGGCCGAGCGGATGGGCGTGGACGCCATCTCCATCGACGGCCTGGAATGCGCGGGTCACCCCGGTGAGGATGATGTCGGCGGCCTGATCCTGATCCCGGCCGCGGCCGACAAGGTGAAGATCCCGATGATCGCCTCGGGCGGCTTCGGCGACGCGCGCGGTGTGGTGGCCGCGGTGGCGCTGGGCGCCGAGGGCGTCAACATGGGCACCCGCTTCATGGCCACGGTCGAGAGCCCGATCCACCAGAAGGTGAAGGAGCAGATCGTCGCCAACGACGAGCGGCAG